>JANLSE010000002.1:0-2359 GCA_031362265.1 Roseiflexaceae bacterium | reverse complement strand
GGCGGGCTGCCTATCAGTCAGCCAATCGTGTCCAATCGGGAGTCTCCGACTTCCGATTGAGGTACAAGCCACGCCATTTTAATGGCTGTGGTTACTGACTATGCCATTGCCCTTGATCGTGGATTTCTCACAACCCAGACCCAATCGCCTACCTACCCAAACTATATGCTGCCTGGGATGCACTTGGAGCCGATTTACCACGCTTACTTGCGGCAGATGCATTACGGCCAGCGCTAGAGGCATTGCTAATCCTGGATCCAGCTCCACTCGAAGGTGCCGAACAGGGCACTGGTGGTACACCCTTTATGCAGTACCTCAAAAAGCACCGCGACGAGACCGGAGAGCATTTGGTGTAGTTTGAAGCTCACAGCGGGTGATATTTGACCTTCCATTTCATTGAGCCGCACTATCTCTGGCTGCTTCTCCTGATTCCATTTGTGCTAGCAACTGGGCTCTTTGGTGCGCGGCGACTCTCGCGGCGGCGTTTAGGGATAAGCCTGGTGCTTCGTACCCTTATCACAACAACATTAATCCTTAGTCTGGCCGGTGCCCAACTAATCACCCCGTTTGCTGCTACAACAACTATCTTTTTACTTGATGGCTCAGACTCAGTTGCGCTCTCACAACGCGCACGTGGCGAAGGTTTTGTTCAGCAGGCACTAGCCAATATGCCAACAGATGATCGTGCAGGGATTGTGGTCTTTGGCGCCCAAGCCCAAATCGAACGGCAACCTGCCGCCGATCAAACCTTTGGTCAGGTCATCAGCCAGCCACCAGGATCCGCAACCAATATTGCCAAAGCGATCCAACTCGGCTCGGCGATTCTCCCAGCCGAAGGGGCGCAGCGATTAGTTCTGATTTCGGATGGTGGAGAGACGAGTGGCGATGCATTGGAAGCAGCACGCCAGGCCCGTGCCGCAGGTATTCCAATTGATGTGTTGGAATTGACTGGTGCAGCCGATGGGTTGGATGCCCAGGTTGTAGGCGTTGATCTGCCTGCGACAACTCGTGCTGGCCAACGGCCACGCATGCGAATAACAGTGCGGAGTAACACACCAACTACTGCGCAGCTTACAGTAACCGGGCCAGATGGCTTACGTGTTAATCAACAGATTGTACTGCCAGCAACTGAGCAGCACCTTGAGGTTGTGTTACCTGAGCCGCCATCTGGCTTCAATCGTTATGTTGTGCGTATTCAAGTGGCGGGCGATACACGTGCCGAAAATGATGCGATTGAGGCTTTCACCTTCGCGATTGGGCGACCACGCATACTACTAATTGAAGGTATCGCTGGCGAAGCCACACAACTGATGGCCGCACTCAAGGCAGCTGGCCTGGAGGCAATTGTACTGGCCCCAGCCAAAGCACCGCGTCAGATCGCCGAGTTGGCAGCCTTCGATGCACTGATTTTGGTGAATGTAGCCAAGCGAGATTTGCCTGATTCGACATCGAGCGCTATTTCAGCCTATGTTCACGATTTGGGGCGTGGCCTTATGATGGTTGGCGGGCCGCAATCGTTTGGTGCGGGTGGCTGGCGTGAGACACCCGTTGAAGCGGCGCTGCCTGTCAGCATGGATCTGCCACCAATGTTACGCATACCGCCGGTGAGTGTTGTGGTTGTCATCGATACTTCAGGCAGCATGGGGGTAGAAGAAGGTGGACGAACCAAACTCTCACTGGCAGTTGAGGGTGCCCAACGCATCGCATCGCTGTTGCGTGATGAAGACGAGCTTACAGTTATTCCATTTGATGATGCACCACGTGATGTTGTTGGGCCGCTTCCAGGCACACAGCGTGAGGAAGCTATTCGAGCGTTGGAGAAAGTGCAAGTTGGCGGGGGCGGGATCACGATCCATGATGCGTTGGTTGAGGCCGCCAAATATGTGCGTGCCAGCACAAAAGCGGTTCGGCACATCATTACGATCACCGATGGCAGCGATACCACTCAACAGGAGGGCGCAATTGAGATTGTGAATGGCCTGCATGCTGAGGGTGTCACGCTCACAACAATTGCGATTGGCCAGGGCGAGGATGTGCCGTTCATCCAGAATGCGGCGCGGGTTGGTGGTGGACGCACCTTTCTGACGGAGCAGGCCTCAACACTCCCAGCACTCTTGGTGGATGAGACACAAGCCATTCTGCGACCGTATATTCTTGAGCAGCCATTTACCCCAACACTTGGCCCACCGCACCCAGCATTACGGCTGCGTGGCGCAGCTCCCAACCTGCAAGGGTTAGTGCTCACCACACCCAAGGAACGATCACAGGTTCTATTGGCTACGCCCGATGGAACGGTGCTCTTAGCGGCATGGCAGTATGGCCTTGGCCATTCGCTCGCCTGGACAAGCGATCTGACTGG
>JANLSE010000009.1:0-2403 GCA_031362265.1 Roseiflexaceae bacterium | reverse complement strand
CCGCCTGCTCCTGGTTTGCACTAAACATGACACCAAAGGTCGAAAGCACCACATCGAATGATCCATCTGGAAACGGAATGGCCTCGGCATCGCCCTCCGCAAAGGTGATCTGCAAGCGATCCCCCGCAGCTCGTGCGCGGCCCTCTTCAAGCAGCGCAGGCACATAGTCGATCCCGGTGACATCACACCAGCGACGAGCCGCCGCCAGCGCTGCATTCCCATTGCCTGTCGCAACATCAAGAACCCGCTCGGTCGAGCGTATATCCACAGTTTCACAGAGCTGCTCACCAACCAGATCCAGGGTCGTGCCAATAATGCCATAATCGCCAGTGGACCAAGCCACCTGCTGGCGGCGCTTCACACTGATAAGGTCGGGCTGAACGTTCATCATGGGGAAGTCTCCTCTTTCGCTTGTTACTCATGTTGAAGTAAATGAATCGAACGTTTTCGATTCCAACGCAAAGATAGCATAGAGGTCTCAAGAAAGTCTGAAAAGATCACAGGTGTTGGTATAATGCAGCCAACTCATAGTGAGGGCCGCAATGAAGCGAATAACGATCAATCTACTTGGCGCTTTTGAAGTTCATATTGATGGCCAGTTTGTGACCACATTCGAGTATGCCAAGGTGCGCGCATTGCTAGCCTATCTCGTTATTGAAGCGCACCGCGCACATCCACGAACACAACTGGCATTATTATTATGGCCGGATCAACCCGATCGTACCGCACGCGCCAGCCTAAGCCAAGCATTAACAACACTCCGCAACGCGCTAGGTGAGAAGAGTGCTGAGCAACCGACATTGCAAAGTGATACACATAGTATTCAGCTCGACCCACAGATTCCAATCGAGGTGGATGTAGCCCAGTTCGTTGGTTTACTACGCGTTGCAGAAACCCATCAACATCAGAGTTGGCGCGTTTGCACTCCTTGTGCTGAGCGCC
This sequence comes from Roseiflexaceae bacterium, assembly GCA_031362265.1. Taxonomy (GTDB): domain Bacteria; phylum Chloroflexota; class Chloroflexia; order Chloroflexales; family Roseiflexaceae; genus JANLSE01. The sequence goes on along the minus strand of JANLSE010000009.1, from coordinate 1,461 downwards.
TAACACAAGCCATGCGCCTCTATCAAGGCGATTTCCTCGCCGATTTCCATATACCCGATAGCGATGTGTTTGAGGATTGGGCCACCCTTCAGCGTGAACAGCTACGCCAGCAGGCCCGCACTGCACTCACTCGATTAATAGAGTGGGGCCACTGGTGTGGCGCATATCCAGAATCCGTTAACTATGCTCGGCAGCTCGTTACGTTAGACCCATTTATCGAGGAGCATCAGCGCACCTATATGCGCTCCTTGGCCTTGAATGGAGAAATCTCAGCCGCATTAGCGCAATATAAGCAGCTTCAAAACCTGCTGGAACACGAGCTTGATGTACAGCCCGAGGAAGCGACCGCGAGAATATCGTGAATAGCGCCACGGTGATAGATAGTATCGCCCAAGCACTTAGCCGTCTGGGTGATCATACACGAGGCGTGATTCTGACCAGTGTTGCGGTAAGTATTCGCGAACGCGCCAACGCCAGATTAACAGCCATTGAGCAAGCCAGCCGTGACGAAACAACTCGCATCTGTCGTGCTGCCCTCGATCAGGCTGCGTTTGCTGCCGCCTGGGAGCAAGGCCGTACACTTAGTTTGATCCAGGCAATTGCCCTGATAGAACGAACAACATAATATGTGGTTTGGCGATGGCTCGCTGAACTCATCGCATGATGCTAGCGGGATTGTATATAACCACCAACATCATTCAGCTAAAATTGGATGTCTGCACCATATCGCACATGCTATAATCGGGAACGTCGTTTCCGATTCTCAGTTGAGAGGTATAGGCGTTCCATGACGAATTTGCGCGATTTCCTCGAAATTCCCTATGATGAGCTAGAGGAGCTCAATCTTGCGGCCAAAGCCCAGCGTGCAGCTCGCACCTCGGCTGACATCATACGCGAAGAGCGTATGCGCTACCTCAATGGCGAGAAGCGTATCAAGGCGGTTACCGTCTGTTTCACAGACCTTGAAGGCCGCCTCCACATGCTGGATTACGACAAGAAGTTCTTGCTGAAATCTGCCGATAATCTAACATTCGATGGCTCATCGATTCGTGGCTTCTCACGCCAAGCCGAATCGGATCTGCGCTTGGCAGTCGATTGGGCTGCCTTCTATTGGCTGCCATCCGATGTCTTCGGCCCTGGTAAGGTCTTGGTATTTGGCGATGTACTTGAAAAAGATGGCACACCCTACCCAGCCGACCTGCGTGCAGTGCTCAAGGCTTGGACAACCGAGCTCTTCGAGAAGCAGGGTATTACCTGCAATGCTGCCAATGAAATCGAAGGCTTCCTGTTCAAGGGTAGCCATGCGGAACAACACTATCGGGACACCGGCGCATTCGAGTTTGCAACTACAGGTGGCTACTACCACTCACTCCCAGGTGATGCACTCCGCAGCTTTATTGACACAGCTGCCGAAGTACAGCGCGCCATGGGCTTTGCCAATGAAAAGGATCACCCCGAGGT
>JANLSE010000694.1:0-3458 GCA_031362265.1 Roseiflexaceae bacterium | reverse complement strand
GGGAAGATACTAATAGCGGATTCCTCAAAATCGGCCTTTAATGCTTCAAAGGTAATGGTGCTGGCGGTATCCTGCCCATCACTCAGCAGCACAAGCGCTCGATGCGATACCGCCAGCAGCCGATGGTGAAGAACGTATTCGAGCGATTGTGCTGCTGAGTGATGGGCAGGATACCGCCAGCACCATTACCTTTGAAGCATTAAAGGCCGATTTTGAGGAATCCGCTATTAGTATCTTCCCGGTAGCCTATGGCGCCGATGCCGCTGTGGATGAGCTACAGAAGATTGTCGACTTCTCGCGCACCATCCTTGTTAAGGGCAGTGGCGATGATATCGCAAGCATATTCGATAATTTGAGTAGGTACTTTTAAGCATTGAAGCCGGGTACCCTCTGGGTGGAGCATTGGAGCGATTCTTCGATAAAGGAATGCTCCAATGCTCCAATGCTCCAATGCTCCAATGCTCCAACGCTTCTAGAAGAAACATCCCACCCTATGAAAAACATCACACGCCTGATCGGAATTGGCTATCTGGTATTGGTTCTCATAACGATAGGCGCTTCGGCAGTATTTGGCTCGGTTGGCTACGCGCCTGTTCCTGTACAGATCGGGCCTGCTCCCGAGCCGATCACCGTGACGATCTGGTATAGTACCGAAAAGAAGATCTGGTTCGAAGAAGCGGTGCGACGTTTTGCCGCAACTAACCCACATCAGGGCCGCCGCCCAATTCAGATTGTGTTACGTGGGCTTGGCTCACGCGATATTGCTGAACGGATCGCAGCCCAGGATTGGCGTAGCGATGGCAAGCCTTCTGCAATTAGCCCAGCATCGAGTATTTGGATCGAAGCACTCAAAGTCAATTGGGCCGCTCGTGGCAACCAGGGCCAAATCCTTGATTCAACCCGTGCCACACCAGTAGCACTCACTCCGCTAGTGCTAGTAGCATGGGAAGAGCGCACAAAGTTTCTTTGGCCAAATGGGCAGAGCATCGTATGGAGCAACCTCCACGATGCACTAGCAGATGATCGTGGCTGGCCTGCAGTGGTACAGCGTGCCGGGTTCGCCGAGAATAGTGTTGAGGTGCAAAATTCCCAGAATTGGGGAACCGTTAAACTTGGGCACACTTCTCCATTGGCATCCAACAGTGGTGCACAATTCCTGCTGCTGCTGGCATATGCATTCCATAATAAGACAACCGGCCTTAGCGCAGCGGATGTGCAGAGCACCGAGTTTATCGCTTGGATGCGCGAGATCGAACGTGCCGTGCCTAAGTTTGGCGATAGTACGGGTGCCTTCATGGAGGATTTGGTGCGCTATGGCCCAAGCCAATATGACGTAGTAGCCACATACGAAAACTTGGCGATTGAGAATGTTGATGCTGCGCGCCGCTGGGGAAATCTACGGGTTTACTACCCACCAGCGACAATGTTTAGTGATCACCCATTTGTGGCACTGGATGGCTCTTGGGTCTCACCAGAACAGCATGCCGGTGCGCAGCAGTTCCAGGATTTCTTGCTCTCACAACCAATGCAAGAGCTTGCACTCCAATATGGGTTTCGCCCCGCAGATTCAAATGTTTCGATCACCAACAATAGCCCAAATAATCCGTTCACGAAATATGCTAGTAATGGCATTCGCGCCGATGTTGGTAACCAGGTCGCAACGCCAAGTGGCGAAGTACTCAACGCATTATTGGCTGTGTGGCAGCGTGAGATTAATCGGTAAGCAATGAAACAATGAAACAATGAAGCATCGAAGCAAGAACAAAAGAATCGCTCCAATGCTCCAATACTCCAATGCTCCAATGCTCCACCCAGAGGGTACCCGGCTCCAATCCTTCATTGCTTCGTAGAGGAACATATGTCACTCAATACGCCCCCTGCATATGGATTAGCCGCACGACAACCACTGGCATTAATTGTTGTTGTTATTGCCATCATCGCGGGTATCACAATTGCGATCTGGTTGTTACCACTTGGTTTACTTGTGTACGCAGCGATGGTCTACCTAGGTGCACAAGATCCTACACTACGAACCTATACACCACCTCCACCACGCATTACGCGCCCAAAGCTCACCAGCCCGACCTTCAAAACACAACTGGATGCGATTGAGCGTACACAGCAAGAGATTGCGCGCAGTGCGGCACAGGCTGGTGGCCCGCTGGTGCGCTTGCTTGCACCAATCAGCGATCAAGCGCACGAACTGGTTCAAGAATCATACACACTAACCGATAAGGGGCAGACGATTGAGCGCTATCTTACAACCGTAGATACGCGTGCGATCCAGCAAGAAATTCAGGGCCTTGATCGACAGATTGGCATGACCCAAGACCAGTATACCCGTGAGCAACTCGAAGAGACCCGCCGTCAGCGCCAGGAGAAGCTCAATAATGTTCGTGATCTCGATACCTATATTGGGCGAATCAATGCGCAGCTCCAGAATATTGGCGCGTCGCTGGATAATGTGCTGGCCGACACGGTACGACTGCGAACGGCCGATTCTGCCAGTGCCGATGTAACTTCTAACCAGGTTGCTCAACGCCTAACCGACCTCAAATCCGATATGGATGCGTTCCAGGCTGTGCTTGATACTGCACTTGGCCAAGCAGGAAAGCCGTAGAGCGCAGAGCCAAGAACCGCAGACAGCGTACGGGCGAACCTTGTGTTCGCCTGCTAAGAACCTGAACAAGAGAACAAAAGAACAAAAGAACAAGAGCGCAAAGACGCGAAGGGGAATTTTAACGCAAAGACGCAAAGGCGCAAAGATACAGATATCGCTTCTCTGCCACCTTGTCTCCTTGTCACCTTGTCTCCTTGTCACCTTGTCACCTTGTCACCTTGTCTCCCTGCCTCCTTGACCTTATTCACATATCATCATTTGTCTTAGAAAGAACAACCATGACAACTCAACTCAGTTTGCCGCTGCCGGAAATCGCTGCACAGTTTCAGGTTCGCCGCGATATTGTTTTTCTCAATCATGGCAGCTATGGCGCTTGCCCTTTACCAGTATTTGAGGTCTACCAACATTGGCAACGCGAATTAGAATATCAGCCAGTTGAGTTTCTTGGGCGGCGAGCCCACACGTTATTGGCTGAAGCACGCGGTGTATTGGGCAGCTATCTCAACGCTGATGCTGCTGACCTGGTGTGGGTCCCAAACGCAACATATGGCATCAACATCGTCGCACGATCCCTCAACCTTCAGCCTGGGGACGAGATTCTTACAACCGATCATGAATATGGGGCAGTAGATCGCACATGGCGGTTTGTGTGTGGTGAGCGTGGCGCGCGCTATATTAACCAGCCAATCAATCTGCCGCTCACAGATCCATTGGAGGTGGTTGAGCAGCTATGGGCGGGTGTAACGCCACATACCAAAATGATCTCAATCAGCCATATCAGTTCGCCGACCGCATTGATCTTTCCGGTTGCCGAGATCTGCCGCCGCGCCAGGGAGGC
>JANLSE010000667.1:0-11187 GCA_031362265.1 Roseiflexaceae bacterium | reverse complement strand
GTTTGGTGATAAGGCTACTCGACATAAAGCATTGCAACGTACACCACTTGGCAGCGCGACGGGTCCAGATGATATTGTGGATGCGATCCTGTTCTTTCTTTCTGATGATGCAAGTTATCTGACCGGAAGCTCACTAGTCGTTGATGCTGGGCAATCACTTCAGAGCTGGAGCAACGCGCCAGATGAGACGTATAGCTAGCGCAAGAACGCAAGAGCGCAAGAACGCAAGAACGCAAGAACGCAGAGCGTAGGGGAGCTATCGAGTTGAACAGTTGTTGCGCTTTGCGCTCTGCGCTCTGCGCTATAGAGCAGTCGTATGTGAAAGGGCGAAATCGAGTAATTCTTTGGCGCGCTGGCGATTTGCATTGGTAAGTTCGGGGATGCCAACGGCACCAATCATGAGAGTAGCAGAGACAGTTCCGTAGCAGGCTGCGACACGTGCATCATGGGTATTGTGCCAACCAACACACCAGCCTCCACCATAAGCATTGCCAGCTCCGGTTGGATCTATGACATCTACAGGCAATATCGGAATGTGCCAGGCCTGTTGGCGATCACGATCCCAGACATACGAACCACGTGCGCCATGGCGGATCGCGATTGCGCGTGGCCCAAGCCCTGCCCAAAAGCGTAGTACGGTGGCGAGGTCATTGCTTCCGGCCATGAGCGAAGCATCATGCCAATCGGGTGTTACGATATCGACATGCCGTGCGAACTCAAGAAGGGCTGGGCGATCATTGCAGCTATTAGCTGCGAAGATTGGCTCAAGTGAGACAAGCGCGCCATGGCGCTGCATTTCAAGAGCGGTTTGCGTCATTGGTTCGTCGCCAATTTCAGTAATGAGATGCATACCTGCGGCCTGTTGTTGGTATTCGGTGAGGTGAAGCGGTTGATCGATTAGGCGAAACCAATCCTCGCGGCTGGTTGTCAACCCATGTTCGATCATTCGTTCGTCTTTATCGTACTCAATGAGGCCGCGTGGGGTTGGTAAATCCGGGAAGCGCACCCAGCTACTTAGATCAACATCAAGTTGGCGGAGGTTCTGTTCAAGGGCCGGCTCAAGATCCGTACCAGAGCGTGTAACGAACGCAACCGAATCATGCCAGAGCCGCATACCATAGGTGGCTTGTGGCCCACCGCCACCGAGCGAGCTATGTGTTTGATCGGCATTGACCTTAATACTATCAACGATGATCTTACCGTAGATGAGCAAAAGTGAATTCATGTGTCAGTACCATATCTATAGCATAACGACGCAGTTCGCAATAGTATAACAGGGGTTAGCTGTGTGTCGGTTGGAGGCTCTCAATTCCATTTTCGCTGAATGAGCCCATAAACGCTGACATTTGCCCTAACTGGTTAGTATAAGGAGATGCCATGCCGCCGATCCTGGAGAAACTAAAAAGTTGGGATATTTATCGCGATGAGTTGAATCGGCAGGGCGCGGCGCTTCAACATCGATTGCCAGCGCTTGCTGAACAAGCGACTCAAATCGCGGATCGCCTCAAGTTGGGTCAATCTCCACTCCTGTATCTGACTGGCTCAGGTGATTCTTATATTGCGGCAATGTCGTGCCAATATGCGTATCGTGAGTTTGCCAGATTACCTGCCTGGGCGGTTGAGGCCTTTGATATTGCCCATTATCATGCGCCGCTGCTGAATGCGAACACACTCCTGATTAGCACCTCGATTTCGGGGCGCACAAAGACCGCTACCGCGTCACTCGAAGCGGCACGCAAGCGTGGTGCGCCAGCATTGTTGATCACCAACACCCCTGGGAGTCCGGCCACGGCACTTGCGGATTATTGTATTGAGCTTGATGTGCCATCAATTGATACGAGTGGCTTTATCCCAAGCACAATGAGCTATATGGCGGGCATGTTGGCACAGCTCTATTTGGCGATTGCGCTTGGATTACGGCTTGAGGTATTGAGTCAGGCGCAGGTTGCCAAACTTCATGCTGAGCTAGAGCGTGCAGTTGCAAGTATCGATAGTTTGCTTATAGCCCACGATCAGCCAGTTCATGCATTTGCACAGCGCTTGGATGGTCGAACTCCATTTTTAATTGGTGGGGGTGCTGGGCATGGGACGGCACTGTTTGGTGAGGCGAAACTGATTGAATCCGCGATGATACCTGTCAATGTACAGCATGTTGAGGAATGGGCGCATATTCGCCGATTCTTGACCGGGCCACAGGCACCTTCGATTTTTCTTGCAACCCCTGGGCGTAGCTATATACGAATGCTTGAAATTATGCGCGATGCACGTGCCCAGGATACACAGGTGATCGCGATTGCTGAAGCCGATGATACGAATGTCGCCGCGATTGCCCACGAAATCTGGCCAGTGCCAAAGCTTGAGTTTGAAGCCCTTCAACCAATTACCTGTGCTGTTCCAATGGAATTACTGGCCTATTGGTGTATGATTGAGCGTAATGTACGGCCATTTTATGCTGATATTCGCCCGATACAAACTGGGTTAACATTACCACCTGCTCTATGATGAAGCGATATGATGCTGCATACAGCTGGCACCTGGCCTGATGGTTTGATTGTTCTAACAACAAGGAGGATTCCTCATGAGTACAACTGAGACTGATCCACGCCCTTTTTCTGAGCATCGCCAACAGGTCGATGCGAGCCTTGTGCCGGAGCGTAGTGCTGTTATTGTTGTTGACATGATCAATGAGTTCTTGGAAGATGGCGGCTTAATGATGTTAGCCAGTGGGCGCGCACTCTATCAGCCGATACAGCAACTCGTGGATGCTGCTCATGCGGCTGGTGCTACCGTGATTTGGCTCCGCGATCAGCACGATGATCTCTCCGATCCAGAGTTCCGCAAACGCATTATTCACTGCTTGAAGGGAACTTGGGGCACACAGATTGTTGATTCCTTGCATCCTGGGCCAAACGACATCATTCTGCCAAAATCAACCTATAGTGGCTTCTTCAAAACGCCACTTGACGAGACATTACAGCGCCTTCAGATCACAACACTGGTTGTAACCGGGGTGGTAACGAATATCTGTGTGCGCTCAACATGCCACGATGCGTTCTTCTTAGGGTACGATGTGCTGGTGCCTGAGCAGTGTGTTTCGGCAACAAGCGATCGTGAACAGGCATCGAGCCTATACGATATCGACACGCATTATGGGAGCGTCACTAGCCTTGAGCATGTGCTTGGCTTATTTGCACAGCAAGAGGTTGCACGATGAGCGATCTGGTGATTACGAATATTGGGCAGATTGTCTCTGGCGATATTGCCGAGCCACTGCTCGACGGTGATACGGTTGTGGTGCGGGGTGGCAAAATCGCTGCGATTGGTCAGGCCAACACGCTTGATGCCACTGGTATTGACCATGTGATTGATGCGGCTGGTTGCCAACTGTGGCCTGGCCTGATCGATTCACATACTCACCCGGTTGTTGGTGATTATACGCCACGCCAGCAGACGCTTGGTTTTATTGAGAGTGGGCTGCATGGTGGTGTGACACGGATTATTTCTGCGGGCGAGGTACACTTGCCAGGGCGGCCAAAGGATGCAAGCGGTACCAAAGCGTTGGCAATCCTTGGTGCGAAGTCATCTGCGCTGTTTCGGCCAGGTGGTGTGAAGGTGCTGGCTGGCTCACTCATTCTGGAACATGGGCTTGTTGAGGCCGATTTCGTTGAGCTGGCGCGCGAGGGTGTGCGAGTGGTTGGCGAAGTTGGGCTTTCGGGGATCTACAAACCAGAAGATGCCCGACCGATGGTTGAATGGGCGCATGCCAATGGAATGGTTGTGATGATGCATATTGGTGGTGCATCGATACCTGGTAGTAATGTATTGGGCGCGCGCGAGGCATTGGCGATCCTCCCTGATATTGCCTCACACACCAATGGCGGGCCAACTGCGGCGCCACTAGCAGATATCGAACGACTGATTTGCGAGTCGCATATGATGATTGAGGTCGTCCAAGCTGGTAATACCAAGCGGGTTGGCCAAATTGCACAGCTCATTGTTCGGCATCAGGCCTTGAATCGTATGATGATTGGCACCGATACACCATCTGGAACGGGTGTTATTCCATTAGGTGTGTTACGCACCATGGCGTGGGTTGCTTCGCTTGGCGAGGTTGCGCCAGAATTGACGGTAGCTATGGCGAGCGGGAATACCGCACGCGTGTATCGCTTGGATGAGGGGAGGGTCATGGTTGGCAACGCTGCCGATCTCATACTTGTTGATACGCCAATTGGCTCAGAGGCGGCTGATGCCTTGGCTGCGCTTACGCTTGGCGATACTCCAGCAGTTGCTGCGGCGATTATCGATGGCGTGGTGCGAGTGAATGGTAGCCGCAATACGCCCGGCAGCACACGTAAGATTCGTATTCCATGGATGGCAGCAGGCGGGCATTAGTTTGTAGAGATCAGGAGACAAGGAGACAAGGGTTAGGTTATCTCTTTGCGCCTTGCGCTCTGCGTTTTACGTTTCAAGAAGGAGCACCCAATGCGACAGAAGCTTATTCTGGATGTTGATACTGGTACGGATGATGCAGTTGCGCTGATGACAGCTGCGCTCTCGCCGGAGTTGGATTTGATCGGCGCGACGACGGTGAATGGCAACACACTCGTGCAGAATTGTACTGAGAATACCCTGCGTGTGTTTGACTATATTGGCAAGAGCCATATCCCGGTCTTTGAGGGAATGAGTCAGCCCATGATCCGCAACAATGCGGTACAGGAGGTTTCGGCCGAAGGCATTCATGGTGATTTTCTGGAACTGCCACCATCACGCACAAAGAAGCAGGATCAGCATGCGGTTGATTGGTTGATCGAGACCTACATGCAATCTGCTGGTGACATCATACTCGTACCGGTGGGGCCACTGACCAATATTGCGGCCGCGATTCGTAAAGAGCCACGTATCCTGCCTAAAATCCCAGAACTTGTGATCATGGGTGGTGCACATGAGCATGGGAACTCGACTCCTTCCGCTGAGTTCAATATCTGGCTTGATCCTGAGGCAGCCAAAATCGTCATCAACTGTGGCCGGCCAATTCGTATGATTCCGCTTGATGCAACCCATCGCGCCCTGGTTTCGCGTGAGGATTGTGCGCGGCTACGTGCGATTGGCACGCCTGCTGCGATTGCAACTGCGGTATGTACTGAGCGGCGCATTTCGGGTTACGACAAGACCCAACCAATGCATCGCCTTGGCGCGGCACCTGTGCATGATGCGCTGGCGGTTTGTGCAATTATCGATCCAACCGTTGTGACGACTCAATTCATCAATGTTGATGTGGAAACCAGTGGACCGCTCACCGATGGACGCACCGTGTGTGATTTCCGCCATCGCAGCCTTGGTGCGCCGAATGTGCATTTTGCAACCGATGCGGATGAGCCGAAATTCGTGCGGATGCTGATGGAGATTCTCGGGAGAACCGCATAACAGTGAAAAAGAAACTAATCATCGACACGGATTGTGGGGTCGACGATGCGGTTGCAATCCTGATGGCGTTGGCCGCTCCAGAGTATGAAGTGATCGGTATCACATGTGTGAACGGGAATGTCGCACTAAGCAAAGTGTTACGCAATGTGCCGATTGTGCTTGATGCGGCGGGCGCTGGGCCAATTCCAATATTCGCTGGGGCGAGCCGCCCACTGTTGAGTGCGCCTGTTGATGCAGCTGAGGTGCAGGGTAATGATGGCCTGGGTGATGCTGGGTTCCTACCATCAACGCGTGTAATCTCCTCCGAGCCAGCAGTAACCGCGCTGATTCGGCTTGCGCGTGAGAATCCGGGTGCAACACTGGTAGCACTTGGTCCACTCACTAATGTAGCGCTGGCGTTGGCGATTGAGCCAGCATTGCCTCAGCTGCTTGGCGCAACATTCATCATGGGCGGTGCGGTGCAGGCAGTTGGGAATACGACACCAGTTGCTGAGTTCAATATCTATGTTGATGCTGAGGCAGCAGCAATGACCTTCGCACGCGGCCTCAACCCGATAGTGGCTACCTGGGAGGCGACATTGGCTGCACCAATCCCCTGGGATGTGTGGGATCGTATCGTACATGCAGGTTCGGTCGGCACTCGGTTCGTTACACCAATAGTTGCTGCGTCGATTGCACGCTCACGTGAACGTGAGCGGACTGGGATCCTGCTGCCAGATCCATTGGCCATGGCGGCGCTGCTTGATCCAGGCTGTGTGGTTAGCTTCCCATCGACGATCATGGTTGACACAAGCCATGGCATTGCACATGGTATGACAGCGCTTGACACACGCGGGATGCTGGGTATGCCACACAATGCCCAGATCGTGTCTGGCGCTGATATCGCGCGCTTTGCAGAACTTCTTGAGCGTGCGTTTCGTATGGATTATGGCCTCGCGAAGTAAGTGTTTGTTCGGAAGGAGTGCGCTCTATGCAACGATTTAGCGACCGTGTGGTATTGATCACCGGTGCGAGTGGGAGCCTGGGGCGTGCTACTGCCGAACGATTTGGTAGCGAGGGCGCGCGACTAGCATTAGTTGATCGGGATCAGCAGCGGGTCGAGGCCACCGCTCAGGCGCTATTGGCGCGCGGATATCCAGCGCTGGCACTCACCGCAGATGTGCGCGATGCGGATGAGCTTGCAGCGGCATTTACACAGGCAGAGGCACACTTTGGCAATCTGCATATTGTGTTCAACAATGCTGGTATTGGCGGGATGGATTTGCATGTGGCAGACATGCCGGTTGAGCGTTGGGATGAGATGTTGGAAATTAACCTTCGTGGGGTTTTTCTCGGCTGCAAATATGCGATTCCTGCGTTGATCCGGGCTGGTGGTGGGGTGATCGTGAATATGGGCTCATCGACTGGCCGCCACGATAGTTTGCCTGGTAGTGCTGCCTATATGGCGAGTAAAGCTGCTGTGGAAGCACTCACAAAATCAGTAGCCTTACAGGTTGGTAGGCATGGCATTCGGGTGAATGCGATTTGCCCTGGCATTATTGAAACACCATTAAGCCTTGGTCAGAAAGAGGATGCCCAAGCTGAGGCATTCTTTGCACGCTTTGCTGCCCGCATCCCATTAGGGCGTGTAGGTCAACCCGCCGATATCGCGGCGCTAGTTACATTCCTTGCCTCGGATCAAGCACGCCAAATTACTGGCGCGGCGCTACTGATCGATGGTGGACAAACATTGCGGCGCTGGATTAGTGCGCCGGAATAAGGAGCGTTGTCACTACTTATATTCTTGCATTTGGGCGTGCTGCCCCAAACCTTGGTTCAAACCTTCAATAATCGTGGCTTTTCAATCTTCGCCAGGGTGGTTTCGTCCACCCCGGCACCCCACGACCAGGGCTTGCGCCCCTGGACCCCGATTTGATGTCCGTGATAATTGACCACCTGCGGTCATGCCACGGCTGCGGATGGGGCGAGGGCGTTGGCACGACCGTGTTGGCATCGCGATCCAACGACGGTAGGGGCGATACCACGCCGCTTCCATCCTGCCACCACAATTATCTTGCCACGCGGCACGTGTTCGCCCACAACGAATGTCGCGTTGTGCTGCGATGAGCGAGGGTGCTTCGATCAGAGTGCTCGATTACGCAAGCCCCTGCTCACGTACTTCTTTGCGGAAGCGTTCGACATTGCGGAGCTTGACATCCTCATAGCCGCGGATGAGATCGGGCAGCGTGGCGATCTTGACGGCATGCTCATAGGTGTCTGGCGATAATGTTGTGAGTTGTTGTTCAATCAGTGCGCGATATTCGCCGATCAGGGCGCGTTCGACCTGCCGTACATGCGCATACCCGAATAGATCCAGCCGTGTGCCGCGCAATAGTTTGGCACGCATCAGAATATGGTAGCCCAGTGTGAACCACTTGCCAAACTTAATCTTCTTCTGCCAGCCAAGCGCGCGCAAAAATGGCGGATGCAAATGATAGTGGATGGCTGCGTCACGCCCATATGTTTCGGCCAGTTGTGTGGTTTGCTCGCTCTGGAGGAAGAGACGTGCGACCTCATACTCATCTTTATAGGCCATGAGCTTGAATAAATAGCGCGCAACCGTCTCGCTCAGCAGTGTTTTGCCAGCAATCGCTGTTTTCTCGGTAGCATACACCTGCTTGAGAAAGAGAGCGAACTGGTGGGCATACGCGCTATTTTGGTACTCAATCAGGATCGGTATCCGAATCTCTAGCAGTCGGCGCAGCTCCGCGCTGAGGGTTGCCCCGCCAGCGATCAGATCGATCAATTCGCGTGCTGTGGCGCTGAGCGCAGGTGCTGTAACAGCTGTTTGCGAAGTGTCCGGCGCAGATTTCGGTGCCCAATTTGGGTCAATGGCAATCTGGCGTCCAAGCCGGAAGGCATGTGTATTCATCTGGACAGCAACGCCATTGAGCGTAATTGCCCGTTCGATGGCCGCCGCATTCACGGGTATCAGGCCTGTTTGATACGCAACCCCTAAGACAATCAGGTTGGCTGCCATATGATCGCCAAAATGGCGTTCGGCAAGCCCGATAGCATCAATAAAGCGATTATCGTCCGCACGTGTAGAGCGGTTAATACTATTCTTGAGCATATCCTGGCTTGGGAAGTGTACATCTGGCGACGCGACCATTGCACCGGTTGGCACTTGGCTTGTCGAAACCACCGCAATCGTTCGGTTGGCATGTGCACGTGTGAGATTCTGGGGCGAGGTTGCGGTAAGAATATCAAAACCGAGATAACAATCTGCCGTTCCAACCGAAAGCCGATTTGAGCCAACCGACGGTGCGGCGCTGATCTTAAGATTGGAAACAACCTGCCCGCCCTTTTGGCTCAGCCCTGTCTGATCCATTCCATCGACATGTTTACCATCTAGAAGTGCCGCCGTTCCCAGGATCTGATTGACCGTGACGACACCTGTGCCACCAATGCCCATCATATAGATAGTGGCGACTGCCCCAAAGCGTGGCGTTGGCTCAGGGAACGAATTCTCGCCAGTTTTGAGGGTCAGTTCTTGTGATGCGGCGGAGGATCCTTTGGCTGTACGTATCGGCTGCGAGGAACGCACGCCATTGCTCTTGGCTCTTGGCTCTTGTGTTGTCTCAACCGTCACAAATGCTGGGCAATCGCCAAGGAGGCACGAATAATCCTTGTTGCACGAAGATTGATGAATCTGTGTCTTGCGGCCAAATTCGGTTTCAACTGGCTGTACGCTCAGACAGTTTGATTTAACGCCACAATCGCCACATCCTTCACAGACCGCCTGATTGATAAAAACACGTGTAGCTGGTTCGGCAACCTTACCACGTTTGCGTTGGCGGCGCAATTCGGCAGCACACATCTGATCGTGCAGAAGCACCGTCACACCAGGGATCTGCTGCAACACACGCTGCGCCTCATCCAGCCGGTCGCGATGCCAGATTTGCACCCCAGGTGCCCAGTGTGTATCGTTCGCATATTTATCTGGGTAATCGGTTGTCACAATAATCTTCTTAACACCCTCTGCTTCAAGCAGGCGTGTGAGTGCTGGTGCCGAGATCGAACCATCAACCGGTTGGCCACCCGTCATACCTACCGCATTGTTATACAGAATTTTGTAAGTGATATTGGTCTCGGCGGAAATTGCCTGGCGGATCGCGAGCGAACCAGAGTGGAAGAGTGTGCCATCGCCAATATTCTGGAACATATGCGTGATCTCGGTGAAGGGCGCAATCCCGACCCACTGCGCGCCTTCGCCACCCATATGCCCAAGGCCAATTGTATTGCGATTCATGCCCAATACCAAACCATGACAACCGATTCCGCCAGCGGCCAGTGAGCCTTCTGGCACAAGTGTTGAGCGATTGTGTGGGCAACCCGAGCAGAAGTATGGTGTGCGTGGAGCGGATGTTGCCAGTGGCATGATCTGGGCTGCTGATTGCGCACGTAGAAACGTGACCCGCTGCTCGATGACATCGCGTGGAATACGCTGCTCTAGACGTTTCGCTAAGAGTGCTGCCAGCCGATCTGCATCAAGATCGCCACTTGTGGGAATAAACATGCGCCCCTGTTCATCGTGTTTCCCAATAACGCGCGGGCGATCGGCGCGATGATACAGGATGTCACGCACAAAGAGTTCGATAAAGGCACGTTTTTCTTCAATAATCAGAACCTCTTCCAACCCTTGCGCAAACGTGTTAATAATTTCTGTTTCAAGCGGAAAGATCATGCCAATTTGGAGCAGTCGAACCCCATAGCGCATTAGCGCTGCGGTATCTAATCCCATATCGGAGAGTGCCTGACGGAGCTCATAATATGTTTTGCCAGCTGCCGCAATACCAAGCCATGCGTCTGGTGGATTCACAGTTATTCGGTTGAGATTATTGGCTGCGGCAAAGAGCTTGGCCGCTTCTAGCCGCCCTTCATTGATCTCCTGTTCAAGTGCTAAACTGGTTGGTGAGCCTAGCGTGGTGGTCTGGGTTGGCTTCCATGGTCGGCCATACAGGCTAAATTCGGGCAGAATAATCTGATGGCGGGTCGCGCTCACTTCGGCTGTGCTAAATTGATCGGCAACTGTACTCACCACCTTGAAGCCAATCCACAGCCCAGAGTAGCGCGAGAGTTCATAGCCAAGCCGCCCAAAATCAAGCAAATCCTGCACATTGCCAGGTGCTAATACTGGGATGAGCGCATCATAGAGCGCAACCTCTGATTGTGAGGGGAGTGTCGATGATTTTGAGAGTGGATCATCGCCAGCAACAAGCAGAACCCCACCGTGGCGCCCGGCACCGGCAAAATTGCCATGTTTGAAGGCATCACCACTGCGATCCACCCCAGGTGCCTTGCCATACCACAGGCCAATCACACCATCGTATTTGGGCTGCGGGAAGAGGTTGGCGATTTGGCTACCAAAAATCATGGTTGCGCCAAGATCTTCATTGACACCAGGAACAAACTCAATCTGATGTTCCTGCAGGAGTCGTTGATTCTGCTGAAATAGCATATCTAACCCAGCCAAGGGCGAACCGCGATACCCTGAGATCAGGCCGGCCGTGTTGAGCCCACGTGCCTGATCAGCGCGATGCTGATCGAGTGGGATCCGTACCAGTGCCTGCACCCCCGAGAGCAAGATCGTGCCCTCGGCTTGAGTATATTTGGCATCAAGCGCGAACGTCTTGTCGCTCATCAATTATCCTTCCTGCGCCGCACGCAGTACCTTCAGCGCCGGGATCGATTCATATTGATCTGGCTGAACCGCATTCCAAT
>JANLSE010000620.1:0-6119 GCA_031362265.1 Roseiflexaceae bacterium | reverse complement strand
CCAGCAGCGCCCGGCACTACAGTAGGGCCTGCGTTTCGGCTGCAAGATACGACATACCTGGTTGAAGAGACTGAGGTTAGCGATACGGTTGGTGAGTTATCCAAATTGGAACAAGCGCGGCGTCAGGCAGTGTTCGAACTCCAAGGGCTATATGCTAAAACGAATGCTGATATTGGGGCGGATGAAGCAGCAATCTTCGATGCCCATCTTGCGTTTCTCGAAGATCCTGGGTTGTTTAGCGAAATCGAGTCGTGGATTAGTGATGTGCGCCGGAATGCAGCCTATGCGGTGAGCACTGTGCTCGATGCGCATAGCGCGTTCCTTGCCGCCGATGATAATCCGGTACTTCAGGCGCGTGCCGTGGATCTGCAGGATATCAAGCAGCGACTAGTTCGCATCCTTAATGGCACGACCAATCCAATCATCCAGCCTAGTGTACCATCGGTGATTCTGGCTCATGACCTGTTGCCATCGCAGACAATGCTGCTGGATCGCGATATGGTTGTGGCATTCTGCACCGTGCTAGGGGGCGCTACCTCGCATGTTGCAATTCTTGCACATGGCATGGGGCTCCCGGCAGTCGTTGGGCTTGGCCAAGGATTGTTACAGGTATCAGATGGCACTGTACTGGCTGTCGATGGGAACAATGGAATCGTGCATATCACGCCATCAGCTGGCCAGATTGCGGAATTTGTTGTGCGCCAAGCATTGGAACAGGAACACCAAACCCGCAATCTTGGGCAAGCAAAGCTACCTGCACAAACGAGTGATGGTGTGCGGGTGGCGCTACTGGCGAATATCAGCACTCAGGCCGATGCGCTTGAAGCAATGCGTTATGGTGCCGAAGGTGTTGGGTTGCTTCGCACTGAGCTGTTCTTCATGGGTCGTGAGAATGCACCAAACGAAGATCAACAACTTGCAGCATACCGAGCCATTGCAGATGCCATGGAGCGGCGGCCAATCACTATCCGAACACTCGATATTGGTGGCGACAAACCAGTTTCCTATCTTGTACAGCCCTCTGAGAGTAACCCTGCGCTTGGCATGCGTGGTGTACGGCTGGCAATTGCTCAACCCGATTTGCTGCGTGCCCAGTTGCGAGCAATTTGGCGCATCGGGCCGGGATACCCAGTCAGTGTGATGTTCCCTATGATAACAACGCTCGATGAGTTGCTGTGGCTGCGCAATCTGTCCGCAGATGTATATACAGAGTTGGTTACAGCGCGTGAGCCGATCCTCGATATGCTACGAATCGGTATCATGGTGGAAGTGCCATCGGCGGCGATTCTGGCACATCATTTTGCGCCACTGGTGGATTTCTTTAGTATTGGCACGAACGACCTAACGCAGTATACGCTGGCCGTAGATCGAACAAATGCTGCTGTCAGTTACCTGAGTGATGCACTCCATCCAGCGGTCATCAATCTGATCGCACAGACAACTGCCGCTGCACATGCTCATGGCAAGAGCGTTGGGGTGTGTGGCGAGTTGGCCGGGGATCCCAATGCTACAAGCCTGCTCCTTGGGCTGGGCGTATCGAGCCTAAGTATGACACCAGCAAGCATCCCGACCATCAAAGCCACGCTTGCTGGATTAGATAGCACCACTGCCATAGCACAGGCACAGCAAGCGATCCAGCAGCCAACCAGTGCCGCCGTGCGGGCACTCCTTGCACGTGAGTCCCTGCGTTGAGCAGTAGCCAGTTCTGTTGCCAACAAGCGATTGATTGAACCGCAGCGGGTACCCTTTGGATGCAGAGGAGCAGATATTCGGGTAGTGTAGCTTATATACAATATCTTTGCGTCTTTGCGTCTTTGCGTCTTTGCGTTTTTGCGTTCTTGCGCTCTTCATGGCGTTTGAAACCATTACCTATGCAACCCCACTGCCAAGATGAGGCTGCGTGCAAGTTCTAGATTATGCTCATCAAGGAGCTCCACACGATCCGCATCGCGTTCCCAGACATGATCAAGATAGAACATGTTGGAACTACTAATCGCAACGGTTGGGATTCCAGCTTCTTGGAAGATATTCGAATCAGATCGAGCAGTGAAGCGCTGATAGACGATCAGATTGTTGCCTGCAAGTGCTTTGAGGTCTTGTACAAGCGATGTATCAGGTTGCTGATATGCCTGCGCCCGTTGGAAGTGCCGCCCATCATAGGCCAGCATGCCAACAAGTGGTATCTCGAAGTAGAAGCCAGGCAATGCACTTGGCCGAATCGCCAACCGATCGCGGCCAAGCATGTCAAAATTGATCGCCGCCTGAATCGCCAGCTGTTGGGTTTGGGCATAGTCTAGAAAGGCTTGGGACCCGAGCAGGCCGTGCTCCTCGGCGGCACTGAAAAGAATCCCAAGCGCGCACTGAGGTTTGTTCGCACTAAAATCACGGAGCGCCGCCAGTAATACAGCAACGGCAGCGGTATTGTCGGAAGCACCTTGGTAACTGGATGTTTCACGTGCGAGATCGTAATGCGCAATAAGCAGTGTACAAGGGCCAGAAGAGCCAATGCGAATGAAGATATTCGGCAGTGGCTCACCAGGTATTGGCACTTCTTCATAGGGCAGGTCAAGCGACTGCAATTGTGCAAGAATATACTGATAACGTCCGAGATTATTCAGCCGCACAAGATCGTAGCAGCTTGCAAATGGGCCTGCGCGCTGTACCCGCTCCCCAGCTTTCGGTCGCCAATGGCGCAGTGCAATCAGGTAGCGAAATCCCTCCATAAGGCTTAGGCCATTCCGCATAATGAGCGCGATAAGCCAGATTGCACATCCCAGAAGTGCGCTTGCCAGGAGTATTCGGCTGTGGTATACCTTTTGCATCAAGCTACTCAATCGTTGGTTGCGGGTATCTGATTATAACAGGGTGATGGAGCATTGGAGCCGGGTACCCTCTGGGTGGAGCATTGGAGCATTGGAGCATTGGAGCATTGGAGCATTGGAACCGAGTGCCGGACTCAAAGGGTACCCCGGCGTAGCGTTGGAACGTCACCCTGTCTCCGTGTCTCCGTGTCTCCGTGTCTCATATTCTGCGTTCTTGCGTTTCCGATTTTTCACCACAGAGGCACAGCGGGTACCCTTTGGGTGCAGAGGTTAATAGTTCCTTTGCGCCCTTGCGTCTTTGCGTTTCCGTTCTTGCGTTCTTGCGCTTTTGCGTTCTTGCGTTCTTGCGCTAATAGAGGTGTACTATGGCCGATGATGTCGAGATTGTGCCAAACGCTGGGTGGGATTCGCGAATTGTAGTATTGCGCTGCGGTCCGCTGGTTGATGTATTTATTGTTGTGACTGAGCGCTTTGTGATCTTGGTTGATACGCTCTTTGGGCCGCGCCTGGCACATGCTCTACTCGACATAACGAAAACCTATCGTGAGGGACGCGAACTATTGGTGGTGAATACGCATGCCGATTGGGATCATGCATGGGGTAATCAGATGTTTGGTGGCGCTGCACCAACCGAACGAGCACCAATTATTGGGACACAGCTCTGCGCAGATCGTTTGCGTTCGGCGGAGGCGCATGCCCGCTTGAAGGAGATGCAAGACAATGAGGGTGAACGCTTTGCGGGAACTATTCTCACCGCACCAGATATCTGCTTCGATCAACAATTGAAGATTGCTGGTGGCGATCTCACGCTGGAGCTGTTTCCAACCCCAGGGCATCAACCTGATCATTGTTCAATTTGGATTCCCGAGATTCGTACGCTATTAGCAGGTGATGCCGCAGAAGCCCCTTTCCCATTTGCGCAGAATGCCGCCTCGCTCCCTGGCATCCGCTCGTCGTTAGCTCGCATGGCAGCGCTTAACCCCCAAATAGTGCTCTACTGCCATGCGCCAACCGATGCTGGCCCTTCATTACTGCATTCCAATATTGGCTATTTTGATACGCTTGAGAGCCATTGTCGGGCAGCATTAGCAGCGGGTGCCCCGGTATATCCACCGGCAGATGCAGATCTGGAAGTACTGATTGGGCTGACGTTTGAGCAGGCATTACCCTTTGCAACACAACAACCCAAGTTCTACCGTCCAGGCCATTTGGCACATATTCGTATGATGCTGGAGTGGTGTAACTAGCGGACCGCAGAACTGCGGAACAATCCCTTAGGATAAACAAGCCCGCCAACCAGCGATCATTGCTGATTGACGGGCCTTTGCTCTGTGGCATGTTTATACTACTTTAGCACTCGTGCTCCTGCTGCTCGCTCGCGTACATCGACGCGCGCCGTGAATGTGGGCTGGCGACGGCGTGGTGTGCGTACCGAGAGTACCGATTCGCGGATCGGGCGTCGCTCAGCTCCAGCTAAAACGTTTGGCTGTGACAGTGGCCGCGACGCTGGTTGTGGTGCGCGTGTTGGCTCCAGCAATTCGCCAGCGGGATACCCGAGCAGGCCCATAATCGTATCGACGCTCTGTGGCCCGATTTCGCGTACCACCAGTGCATCGCCATCCTGTTCAATTACAATCCGGCGCATCTCTGGTGTCAGGCAGTGATGTGCGCCACCACGACCACTAATCATCTGCTGATACGCCCCGACGCCAAAGAATGCAAGCACAGCAGGCTGCTCATCTGGATCCACATGCGGCAACATAAGTGGCGGCTGGCCTGCCCGTGGGTAGAAATCATCGGTATCACAGGTATAGCGCCCGCCCAACTGCGCTGGAACTGCCCGCCGCTCCCAGCCCTCAAGTGGGAGGATTACAAACTGTTGTCCATCAACAAACAACATATCGGGAAGTGTCACCATCAAACTACCATTCAGTAGCATCCAATCTGGCGCACCACCCTGGCCGGGTTTGACAGAACCAACCTCAAGCAGAAAGACGCTATGTGATGCAGTTGTGTAGCGCCCAAACTCACCAACAATTGCCGGTTGAGCAACACCATGCTTGGCGCAGATTGCCGCCGTGCCAAACATCAGTCGCTCCAAAAACCCAGCGTAGTCGAATGTAAAATTGATCGCATAGGCGCTGGTAGGCATGCCGCCACCAAAGTTGAACATATTCAGGCTTCGAGCCAATTGCTTAAGCGCGCAATATTCCTCGACAGATCGCTCCAATCGGCGCTCCCATGCCGCTGCATCCTCGATCTGTGAGCCAACCATTGCATGGTACAGGACGATCTGGTGTGGTGTTCCTGCTAGGCGCTTGGCAATCTGTGCTATTTCATCCTGCGTCAGGCCGAAGCGATCACCCCCAATATGGCTGTGGTCAACCAGTTCTGGGGCGAAGCGTGCGCGTACACCAAAGCGCCAAGGTGTCTTGCTATCAGCGAGAAGCTCCTCTAATTCTTCGATACTATCGAGAATAGGCACTAGGTTCTCGAATCCGGCCGCGTGTAGTGCCATTATCGCATCGAGGTAAGGACGATCTTTTGAGCCATTACAAAAGATGAAGCGATCCGCTGGCAGAATACCCTGCCGCCAGAGTTGGTGTGCGATCACCACATCAGCCGCCGCAGATGTCTCATGGTGTGCGCCTGAGCCAAGTGCTGTGCGAATAACTTCTTCCGCAAAATTAGCTTTTGTTGCATATGCATAAACAAATGCACCCGAATAGCCGCTGCGCTTGCGCGCTTGAGCAGCCCAACCCTGCATCTGATCGATTTGTTGTGTGATCAGCGGACAAAACGCAACCTCCAGTGGCGCGCCATAGCGTTCGACAAGCGCATTCAGATCGATTTGGTCGCCCAGCAGCAAATGCCCTGCGCGCCGCGAAACGAAATCAGTGAGTGGCCCATCGGTAGTGATCCCATAGCGTGTCCCAAGATAGTCAAGGTATGTCTGCTCGCTCAAATCTGGTTACCCTCCCTGATGAAATAGCCAATGTTCAATAGCCGATAGCTGAAAGAGTGGCGCAGATCCACTGGGTGCAAGCTTTTGAAGAGCCAACACCACAACTGAAAGTGTGAATCCGGGTGGATCTGCGCAACTAGGTGATAGCTCGTTAGGGTTTGTTGGGGATCAAAAAACCCCGCACTGGGAGTGCGAGGCGCATGCAGGAAGAGGTCGAATTAGATCGAATGGCTCTGGAAGGCAAGCGCCAACACACTGGCCCAACGCCCATAATGAGCGTAGCGCACTTGGTTGCGGCAGAGTAAATTTGCCTTACCGTCCATAACCCCTCG
>JANLSE010000585.1:0-12137 GCA_031362265.1 Roseiflexaceae bacterium | reverse complement strand
CGATTTGGATGGTACACGCAATGTTGTGCAATCAGCCTTTGAGCACAACGTTTCGCGGTGTATCCATATCTCTTCCACCGCAGTGTATGGGATGCCCGATCACCACCCATTGGTCGAGAATGATCGTTTGTATGGGGTTGGGCCATATGGTGAGGCCAAAGTCAAGGCCGAAGAAATCTGTCTAGATTTCCGCAAAAAGGGGATGTGCGTTCCAATCATCCGACCAAAATCGTTTATTGGCCCAGAACGGCTAGGGGTGTTTGCACTCCTCTACGATTGGGCTAAGGATGGCAAGGGTTTTCCGATGATTGGGAATGGCAAGAATCGCTACCAGTTGCTCGATGTCGAGGATCTATGTCAGGCGATCTATCTGTGCGCCACCCTGAATCCAGCGCTTACAAACGACACATTCAATATTGGTGCGAAACAGTTCACAACAATGGGTGAAGATTATCAGGCTGTGCTGAATGATGCTGGCTTTGGGAGGAAGATTGTCCCCTTCCCAGCTGCACCTATGATCTGGACTCTGCGCTTTCTGGAGATGCTGAAACTCTCACCGCTCTATAAATGGGTATATGAAACCGCCGCGACCGACTCATTTGTTTCAATTGAGAAGGCCGAGCGTGTGTTGGGGTATGCGCCTAAGTTTTCAAACAAAGACGCATTGGTACGTAACTATCGCTGGTATCTCGCGAACTTACAGCATTTCGAGAACGCCTCTGGCGTGTCACACCGGGTGCCCTGGAAACAGGGCATTCTGAAATTGGCAAAAGTATTCTTCTAAACGAACAGCGCACAGCGCACAGCACACAATAGACACGGAGACTGTGCTCCAAGCTCTTGCGCTTACAATTCCGGCGTCACCCGCAAATCAATCCCCGAATTCGTTACAGGCTTAAAGAAGCGAACTTCTCGCCCGGCGTATCGTGGTTGTATGGCTGCTTCGGCCTGCCAGCGTTCGAGCAGCGCCATGATTTCTTGGGTGCGGGCATCGCTCTGGCCAGCGCTAAGCGTCCCACGGCGCCATGTATCTGTCAGTGCTAAGACGACACGTGAGATATTGGCAGCACGCACCTCGCCATTGTTCTGATTCTCCTCATGATTCGCCTCACCCCATACACCGATCAGTGCGCGTAGTGCGCGCAGCCGCGTATCGGCAGAAGCAACCCAGAGTGGTTGCGCAATTTGCGCGAATGGGAAACCAGCCGCGAGAGCTGCCTGCATAATTGTGTCATAAACGGTAATACCAGTCTGCTCATCAATTTCATCCAGCGGTGCCTCCAGGCTCAGGATTTGCCGCTCAAGCTCACTCATAAGCACACGGAAGCGCACCCAACGATGGCGGTCGAAATCAAACTTATCGCGTAATAACACGCCTGCCTCAGTACCATAGCGCTGGAGTTTTTGAAGTGTTTCTTCGGGCATATTGAGGTTCAGACCACCCTCACGTGTTCCATCTAGGCGAATCTGTACCGCGCGCTCCTTGTAACTTGGTAAACTGAGCTGGGTTGTATCGCGATAGTTCATGGCCGTGTCGAAAAGTGACCAGGCGAAGCGAGTGAGGCTCTCAACCGGGCGCCAGAGCGAGGGCAGGGGTTGCTCCGCGTCGGGCAGCAGCACACGGGCAGTTGGATCTGGTCGTGGGCTATCGATCGAGCCAGATTTTGTGCCAAATAGTGTCTTCTCCAACAGCCGTGCCTGTTCCTCCTTGACAACATGCGGGAGTGGCATACTCGGGGCCTCAGGCGCAATCTGGCTGACATACCCAGGCTGGATCGACTCATCGCGGCTGCCTTTTGCGCCAACCGAGTTTTGCGCCGACCCCGCATCAAACGCATCGCGTGGCATTGCGGTAAGGTTGATGCCAAAGGTAGGATGGGTTGGCAACCAGCTATCGAAGAAGTGAATGGGGAAATTACTACAGATCCCACCATCACTAAACCAATTTGGCTGAAGATGCTGCTGCTGTGGGCGGTACATGCCTTCTGGTTGAGGACAATCACCACTGACCGTATAGAGGCGCACTGCACTAATCAATACCGGAAAACTCAGGCTCATGCGCATGCCAAACACAACCGGTAAATCGGCACTGTTTGGGAGCATGTAGTAACGCTGCGGATCGGTTAACGACAACCCTTTGTTCAGATCATCGAGTGACCATCCAGGGTAGGTATGGCGTTCCTCGCATAGATACTCAACAATATCGGGTGGGAAGAGTCGCTCAATATCGCTGCGCTGAAACAGCAGGGTGAACTCTGAATCGAATGGCAATACATACGGACGCCCATGGCTTAAATTGGTCGTAACCATTTGAAGCCGAATGCCTTGATCGTGGAGATCTGCGAAGGTCAATGGCCCGCCATGGGGCGTCGCACCAGACATACTTGCAATTTGATCGGCAAGCCAATCAGTCAACGCTGGTTCGCTTGGGTCGATATCTGGTTGCCTACGACCAGTGCAAATCCCATAAAGATTTTCTGGCACATCATTCAACAACAGCCAACCCAAGTTTCCCATTGCAACCGCATTCCCTCCGAAACTGACCGCCGCATCTCCCACGCGTTTGCTGACCAAGTAAGCTACACCGATCAGGATAGCAGAAACGATTGCCCAGGCAATCGCAGCACCCCATGTGAGGCCAAGCAGAACTGGAACCAGAAACAGTATCGAGAGAATCATGGCCCCATAAATCAGCAAATTGCCGATCCGCACCCCTGCCTGACCACCAGCTTGAGCACCTCGTTCATAGGCTTCGGCATGGTGTTCTGGTAACGATTTGAAGAGCATCCTGAGCATTTGGCCAAGTCGATCATCAGGCGCAGGTTGATTATCGGCGCGTGGTGGTGTGAGTAGATCCAGTAATTCTGGCGCGATTTGACGTACAAATGGTGGCAGAATCGTCTGTTCGCCCTGGGAAATTGGCAGATTGTCCGCCGCGCCTGGGTCGCTCACCAGTGGTAACAGGGTATCTAGTAGTGGGCGTAGATTTGCTGGAGCCGATGAGCGAAATAGACGCAGGAGCATTCCTGGGCGGCTTAGATCGTTACTGAGGCGATTAAGTGGGGCGAAATCTTCCAGATGACCGCGTTTACGACCATATTCTGCAGCAGCGGTAACAGCTGCGGCAATGGCTCCGGCGGATGTGCCACCAATATTGGCGAATTCATATTTCTCGGAAAGCTCAGCGATTACTGGTGGGTATACTACACCACTCGTTGCGCCGCCCTTCATTACCAGATCGCAGGTTGGCCGTTTTGGGCGCTGTGCCTGTGCCGTCATGGGGTCTCCTTTTTCACTTGCGTGCTGGTATTATGCCATAGGAAGGATTGCGTGTCACTATACGAGGCGAACAAAAACCCTACCACAGAATCCATATAAGCAACATTACAGCATCATTTCAGGAAAAGTATGGTATAGTAGAGCAATGAGGGGAGCAAATCGAATGCCGCTTCCTCGACCATGTAGTCCGGAGAATTGTATGCCGCTCCCGCGACGCCGCCTGATTATAGGCGCCGCTCTCGCAGTTGCCGGTGGTGCAGCTACCGCAGTGTTGCGGTTAGGGTATGAGGTGAATCAAGCGTTGGATGATGTCGACGCTATGATTGTACCCGCCGTCAGCCTCCCGCCAATTGCAACGAGCATCATCCCAACTGTTGAACCCGGTGTGCCAGTTCCAACCGCTTTCCCCACCGCACTACCACTACCTGCTCCTGCACCGGATGAGCCGATCAATATTTTACTCATGGGAACCGACAAGCGCCCTGGTGACGAGGTGACGCGTACTGATGCGATGATTCTGATGCATATGCGTCCGAAAGACAATCGTGTTGGTCTGCTTTCCATCCCGCGTGACCTGTGGGTTGATATCCCTGGTTTTGGGCAGGCGCGCGTCAATGCGGCCTACCCGATTGGTGAACGGCGTTTAGGCGCAGGCTATGGTGGCGCACTAGCGAAGGAAACCGTTAGCAAATTGGTGGGTTTCCCAGTTCATCATTTTGTTCTCGTTGATTTTGATGGCTTCAAGAAGGTGATCGATATCATTGGTGGTATTGACATTACTGTCGAGAAAACCATCGTTGATCCAGCATATCCAACAGAAGATTATCAGACCATCAGTGTGCGTTTCGAGGCTGGCCTTCAGCATATGGATGGCGAACGTGCCTTGATTTATTCGCGCACCCGCCATGCAGACAATGATTTTGGCCGCAACCAGCGTCAGCAACAGGTTATTATGGCAGCGTTCAATCGCATTCGTTCACAAGGCATTCTTAGCCAGTTGACGAATATTGATGATTATACTGGTGCGTTACGCGATTATGTGCGTACTGATCTGACTCGTTCTGATATGTTGCGGCTCGGTAAGATTGCTGCGGATTTCGATCAGGATAGTGTTCAACGCTTCGCTATCACACCCGACAATGTGATTGGTGTTGAGCAGCCTGGGACATTCGCCGCTGATCCGGAAGCGTTGCGCCAAATGGTAGCCCAGTTAACGGGTACCGCCGGAAGTGCAAGCCCGCCGCGTTAAGCTCGATAGGCTCGATAGGCTCGATAGGAAGGATGACGGATGCCCAATGAATGGTCAACCATTCATTGGGCATCCGTCACTATGTTATATGCCAACCTCGTCCCATGCCACCAACAGCCTGCGGCGTGTTGCTACTGCGGCGATCCTAATCGCGCTGGGCAATATTGCTAGCCGTGTTGTTGGGCTTTTGCGCGAGAGTGTTATTGCTGGGACATTTGGTCGCAGTGCAACGGTAGATGCTTTCACTGCCGCTTCTTCACTGACGACAATTCTCTATGATTTGCTGATTAGCGGTGCAATTAGTGCTGCACTTGTGCCGATCTTTAGTGAATATGCTGAGCATGATGAACCAACACTCTGGCGGGTTGCTTCAACCATTATCACGCTAGCGATGTTGGTTGTTGGCGTATTGATTGCGCTGATTGCATGGCAGGCACCACTTGCGGTGACAATTCTGGCAGGTGGCTTTGAGCCTGCTATTCGCGAGCAAGCGATCTCAATGGTGCGCTTGCTGTTGCCATCAGTGCTTCTGATCGGGCTTTCGGGGCTGATTACCGCACTCCTTCAGGCTCGCCAGCGGTTTCTTCTGCCTGCTTTTACAACCAGCGCCTATAATCTTGGGATCATTCTGGGGATTGTGCTGCTCACTCAGTTCTTTGGCCCACTAAGCCTCGTAGTCGGTGTGGTGATTGGTGCGCTTTGCCAAGTGCTGTTGCAGCTCCCAGGGCTTCGAGGCGCGCAGTTTCGCCCTGCTTTAGAGCTTCATCACCCAGGTGTACGGCGTATTCTCAAGTTGTATGCGCCGGTTGCGCTTGGCATTAGCTTTTCGGTCGTTGGGATCGTGCTGGATCGCAATCTTGCTTCTCAGGTTGGCCAGAATGCACTTTCGACCATGCGTTACGCAACGACCTTGATTCAGTTGCCGCTTGGCTTAGTGGCGGCGGCAGTCTCATTTGCGATTCTCCCCACATTAGCCCGCCAATCGGAGCGCGATGAGGCGGGCTTTCGCTCGACGCTTGCGATGGGCTTAAAGGTTGTGTTGTTGCTTATGTTGCCGGCTACTGCTGGGCTGCTGGCGCTCGCAGAGCCAATCGTGAGACTCTTATTTGAGCGACGTTCATTCACCGCTCAGGATACGCTTGCCACAGCTCAGGCACTGCGTCTGTATCTACCAGGGCTCCCAGCAGCTGGCCTCGATCAGGTGCTCCTATTTGCCTTCTATGCGCGTAAGCGCACGCTTGCACCAAACCTTGTGCAGGGTGCGGCGATTGTCTGTTATGTACTTACTGCACTCGGGCTGTTGAATTTCACAACGCTGCGGATCGAGGCGCTTGTGTTGGGGAATTCTGCGCAATGGATTGCGCATCTTGTGATCCTGGCGATTCTTGCACGCGGCCTGATCGATCTACGCGGTCAACGTATTGGCGAAGCAGTGCTGAAGGGTGTGATCGCCGCAATTGGGGTTCTGTTGATTGCCTGGCTTGTGTCTCAGGCGTTAGCTCCATTTGGCGCTTTGGTTCAGGTAGCAGTTGCGGCGATCTGCAGTGGCATCGCCTACCTTGGGCTCTGTCTGTTACTACGGGTCGAAGCAATTGGCTTTATGCTCAAGGCGCTGAGAAGAAGACCAATTGCCGAGACTCAAACGGAATAGCGCTACTCGTAACGTAGCGCCTCAATCGGCAATAGAAATGCTGCTCGCCGCGCAGGGTAATAGCCGAAGCCAACGCCAATCAGGCATGCGAAAATCAGTGCCAGCACAACCGCAAACCATGAAATCGCCACTGTGAGGCCAGAGGCAACACCAACAAGTAGTACGAGCCCAATGGCGCCGCTGACACCGATTAGGCTACCAACCAGGCTAATAACAATTGCCTCAATGACAAACTGGCTGAGCACATCTCTATCGGTTGCGCCAAGCGCTTTGCGCACCCCAATCTCGCGGGTTCGCTCGGTGACAGCAACCAGCATGATGTTCATAATGCCTATACCGCCAACAACGAGGCTAATTCCGGCTACCAGAGCGATAAATCCGGTAATGGCACCATTAATGCCGGCCAAAACCCCAAGCGCTTGGGTGGGTAAGTTGAGGCGGAAATCATCGATTGCTCCAGCCGGAACAGCACGTGCTTGGCGCAAGCTGGCTGTGATCAGTGTCTCAGCACGTGCAACATCTTTCTCGCTATTCAGGCCGATCAGAATGCTGGTCATCTCCGTGCCACGCCCAGGTAAATCTAGCCTGCCAAGGAGCCGTAACCGCACCGTACTCACAGGCGCAAAAACGCGGCCATCAGTTGAGAATGGGCCACCATTTTCTTTGAGAACGCCAATCACAATCGCCGTCTGGCCGTTGATTTCAATCGGCTGACCGACAGCAGCCTCCTGCTCTGCTGCACTCTCACCAAACAAATCGGTAGCCACATTGTATCCCAGGACGACCACACGGTCGCGATTGACCTCATCGGCATCACTGAGAAAGCGTCCATACGCAACTGGCGTACGCTGCACATCCTTGTATGCCGCACTCGTGCCCACAATCGTTGTTTGGACAGATGTGGTGCCTGCCCGGATCGGGCGTGGTAGTGCTATCTCAGGCGCAATTTGGCGGAATATATCTGGGTGTGTTGCCACGAGTTGCGCAAGCGTTGTGAAATCGCGTGCGGAAATCAGGCCATAGCCAGGGACATCGCGTGCGCCAAGTGCCTTTGGATCGCCCGCTAACACTGCCACACGGCGAGTTCCAAGATCAATAAACTGCTCGAAGACCTGGCCCTGCAGGGCATTGCCAAGCGATAACACTGCAACAAGCGTGGCGGAACCAATAATAATGCCTAGCATTGTTAACAGTGAACGGAACTTATTTGCCCGAAGGCTATCAAAGGCCATTGCGGCCAATTCCTTGAACATTAGCTGCCCTTCTTCAGTGCTACAATTTCGAGTGGCTCGGCATGTGGTTCAGCTGTAACCCCATAATATTCACTCAGAATGTTATCGGAGAGTGCCCCATCGTGTAGCCCAATAACGCGATCCATCTGGCGTCCGATCTCCGGATCATGGGTGACGATAATGATCGTGAGCCCTAAATCGCTATTCAGTTGGCGAAAGAGCCCCATAATCTCTGTACCAGTCTTGGTATCGAGGGCACCGGTTGGCTCATCGGCCAACAGCATTGTTGGTGTGCCGACCAGTGCGCGTGCTACTGCAACGCGCTGTTTCTGGCCACCTGAAAGTTCATAAGGGCGGCTATGCAGCTTCGATTCAAGGCCAACAGCGATTAGCGCTTCGCGCGCCTTCAGTTCACGCTCTTGTTGCCCTACTCGGCCATATACGAGTGGGAGTTCCACATTTTTGAGTGCTGAGAGGCGTGGTAGCAGATTGAAATTCTGAAAGATGAAGCCAAGCTTGCGGTTGCGCATGTGTGCCAATTGCACACGATCGAGCTTGCTTACGTCTGCGCCATCGAGCCAATATTGCCCACTTGTGGCTGTATCGAGGAGGCCTAGAATTGTCATCAGCGTGCTTTTACCGCTCCCAGATGGCCCCATAATGGCGACCATCTCACCACGCTGAATCTTGACTGACACACTATCAAGTGCTCGGAAGGTATCGCCACCAGTATTGAAGTCCTTCACAAGATGGGTTGCATGCACAACTGGCTCAGTAACATAATCGATATCAGCAGTCGGCGCTAGGTATTCTATTGTCATTGGTATACTCCAGATCATTGTTGAATTGACGCAACGCGCAGCACGACACAGGTTGTGAGAGCGATTTCTATTGAGCGGCCGTTCTATATCCCTGTGAGAATCTGTTCGCCCTCGTTCAACCCACTCATTACTTCTACTCGGTCGCCAAAGGTTGCACCAATCTGAATAGTGCGGGTGGTGCTTTGTGGTTTGCCATCAGCATTAGTTGTGATAACAGTGACAACATGCGAATCCTGTTCGGTGCGAATTGCACTGGCTGGAATACTGAGCGCATTCGTGCGCTGGCTAGTGATAATGGTTGCACTGGCGGTCATTCCAGGTTTAATTGTGCGTGTACCGGGATCAACTTCAACGACTACCTCATATGCGATAACTTCGCTTCCAACCTGGGCAATCGCTGCGATCCGTTTCACGGTGCCAGCTAGCTTTGGTAACCCAAGTGCATCGATTAGTACATCCACCTGTTGGCCAACTTGGACGCGGCTGACATCAACCTCATCGACGGTGACTTTGACCTGCACACGGCTCATATCAATCAGTGTAATCGGCGCGTTCTGGCTGAGATCCTCACCCATGGTGACATTGATGCGGGCAACAGTGCCATCGAATGGCGCGCGTAGTGTTGTTTCATCCAGCCGGATCAGTGCTAGATCGACATTCGCTTGCGCCTGTGCCACGCGGGCTTGGGCACGTGCCAAATCAGTTGATCGTGGGTCTGCCAGTAGTTGATCAAGATTTGCCTGAGCCTGTGCAAGATTTGCCTGTTGCGCTGCCAGTGCTCCGGTGCGCTGATCGCCTACCAAACGGGCAAGCGTGGCTTCTGCACTGGCAAGCTGGGCGCGGGCGGCAGCAACAGTTTCACTATTAGGGGTATTCAATGTGTTGAGATCTGTTTGTGCGCTACGCAGTTGTGCCTCTGCTTCGGCAATGCTCGTTATTTCCTTGGCTTTTGCATCTTCATAGGCAATACGAGCCTGGGTGAGTGTCGACTCGGCATCTTGCATTGCACGCTCAGCGTTGGCATATGCATCACGATACGCACGCTCGCCGGCATCGCTAAGATCCGCACCAGTCAGTGGATCGTTGCCATCGGATTCTACCGAAGCAAGGTTATCGCGAGCGCTGGCGAAGGCCGCTTGTGCATCACGTACGCGATTGGCGGCGAGTTCGACATTCTGCCTGGCCTGCTCTTTTGTGGCCGAAAGTGAGCTGCGTTGGCGATCCAGATTTGCTTGTGCTTGTGTTAGTGCCGTTTGGGCACGCGTCGCAGAATCACGATTTGGCGATCCGGTTAAGGATGTCAGTTGTGCGCGGGCTTCATCAACCTGGGCACGTGCGGCCACAATATCACTACTGGTTACACTCCCTTGTATCTGTAAGAGTGCTCCCTGTGCAGCGGCAACCTGAGCGCGTGCAGCAGCGATCTGCTCGCTTGTAGCACCAACGTTAAGCGCCTGAAGATCCGCATTGGCTTCGGCTAGCGCAGCCTGTGCTGCTGCAACTTCTACGATCTTTTGGCGCTGCTCCAATTCAACAAGCGGTGCCCCCGTAACAACCGTATCGCCTTCCTGTACGAGAATATTGCTGATCCGGCCATCACGGGTGTTAAAGACGAGGCCAGCTTCGCTGCGTGGTTCAATTCGCCCAGTGGCGCTGATTCCATCAATGAGCGAGCCACGCGTTACAGCAGTGGTTGGCGCATTAAGGCTCGTAGCGCTGCCGCTGACGCGCGTTATGATAAAGGCAATCACTCCCGCAATCACAACAATCATTGCGATCATGAGGGGAATAGATGGGCGACGGAACTTTATTCGCGATTGGGTTTGAGGTGCGCTTGTCATGTATACTCTCCTTAGAATGGTTGCTCGTTATGTGGGTAATATTGCAGATGCGTTAACTGTAATAGCAATTTGGTAGTTTAGGTTCCGACTCCATGAAGGAAGATTCGGACAAGCGTTGTTGGCGAAAACGTAATTGTGGTGAATGCTGGCTTGGGAAATTGTGGCTCGGTGAAACTGTGTTGCTCATTCTGATAATGGAATCCTTCCAGAAAGCCAAGAAATAACATAGCGAGCTCATCGGCAGAATGCCCTGTAAGTTCGCTTCGCTCAAGCCCTTCGGCCATTAAATCACGTAATGGAATAAACATGTGCTCCTGGAAGGCATAGCCAACACGCGCCTGTTGCCGCGCGCTGAGTTGCTCACGTGCCTCCTGTCGAATGACGCGCAAATCACTATTTGGCGAATCCAGCATCATTTGAATGAGTGCAATCAACTTGCTGCGAGTGTCTGTAAGCGGTACGAATACTTGTGCCATGTGTGTGTGCAATTCTTGCAATACATGCAATACCATCTGCACAAACAGATCCTCTTTATCACTAAAATGATAGTAAAGGGTTGGTTTCGTAATTTCAGCAGCCCCCACAATATCGCTGATCGATACCGCACGATACCCACGCTGCATGAATAATTGTCGCGCTGTGCGGATAACCCGTAGTGCAGTTGGATTGTGGGGTTCAGTTGAGATCTGCATTGACGCTTCCTGTTTTGTTAACCAGCCTTACCGACCGGTCATATAGAAGTATAGCCGATCAAGTTCTTATTGTCAATATATTGCACATGTTTTGTCTGTATTTCTAAGCTGATATTAAGGAATGGGATTGTTAATGGTGGGGACGAAGTCGGCTACTCACGCGGGCGCTGGTTGACCCAGGAACGTGCGCCGTGAAGTTGTGCGCGCAGTGTGGCGAGCTTGCTCCAAAGGCGTTGAATGGAGCCCAAGCGCATCGGTCTTGGGAGCTGTCACCTGACGATTTCTTCTACCACTTCGATCAAATCTAACGCGAGGCCAGCCTTCCAGATAACCTCGGCCTGTTCGCCAAGTGTTGCGCGTGCTGGAGCCAGGGCTGCATCGAGCTTGGCCTGCTCAGCGGGTGGGAGTGGCGAACCAAGTGCTGTTCGGGCATTTGATGCCACTGCGACTAGGCGTAACGCTGGTTCTGGCTGCTCTTGGAGTGCAGCCAGCCATCCCATATCTTCGAGCAGTTGGATGAGAAGCCAGCGATCGCCAAGTTGGTGGTTGATTTCCAGACATTCAACATAGAGTTTATGTGCTTGATCATAATCCCCTTGGGCGCGTAGTGTATTTGCTAGGCTATGCAGTGAGGTTGCTAAGGCCGAGGGATCTCCGATTTCACGTTGGAGAGCGATAGCTTCTTCCAAACTGCTTCGTGCCAAATCGAGTTCACCTTGGTCGGTGGCGAACATACCAAGGTTATTGAGAGAATTGGCGATCGACCATTTGTTCCCAAGTGTGCGGCGGATGGTCAGGCTTTCTTCTTGTAGAACCCGAGCATGTGACAGATCGCCAAGATAACTGGCAACAATACTCATATTATTCAGGAGATTTGCAATATTAGGGCGATCATCAAGCTCACGGCGAATGGTGAGGCTTGATGCGTAACGTACCAGTGCATCATCATAGCTGCCCTGTTGTACCGCGAGTGTACCTTCGCAGATCAATGCTTTGGCCATACTGGCTTGATCGCCGTGTTGTTCTGACTCAGTGCGGGCTTGGGTATACCACGTTGCAGCCTCAGCGAACCGCCCTTGGCGACGAAGCACCTCACCAATTGCGATACGATATTGTGGTAGTGACGCATCATGGCCACTTTCCACTGCAAGGGCGAGCGCATCCTGATAATGGATACGAGCTTCTTCCCAATGCCCAAGTGTTTCTTTTACTTGGCCAAGCCGGAAGAGAATTGCCCCACGTTCAGCCTGTTCGAGTAAACCATATAATTGCTCATAGTAGCTGATTGCTGCAATATTGGCGTAATCCGCCTGTGCTGCCTCGCCTGCGCGGCGCAGGAATTCACGCTGTTTCACTTCATTCCTGCTACGGC
>JANLSE010000576.1:0-18033 GCA_031362265.1 Roseiflexaceae bacterium | reverse complement strand
GTTCCATCGTTCCATCGTTCTGCTGTTCCAGCCTACGGCACACACAAGACGACAATACCACGCGTGTCGGTATGATACTCGTAACTACTCCCTTTCACATCCAGGCGCATCAGATACCCTGGAGTAATAACTTGCATGTAGTTGACCCCAGGCTTTGCGCACCCAAGGCTACTATCATTCCATTCCACAGGGGTAATTGACATCAGTTTGATCGATGCCGGATCCGCCTGAATCAGTTTTGCTAGATCCTGTTTTGCAAGCTCGAACATTGCCTGACCCTGTGCATCTGGTGTGGGTGCGCCAACCGCCACTGCAAGGTCGGTGGGCTGCTGGTTTTCACACCATACCATTGGCTCGCCGGGTACAGCTTTAAGGCTGGTATGTATATCATAACTGCGTGTGCCATCGCTGAAGGTCAACAGGTAACCTGGGATGCCGATCTGCGCATAGGTTGTGCCTGCTGCTGGGCAGCCAATGCTCTCATCCGGCCACTGCTGCTGCTCACCCTTCTTAATCGTTAGTTTGTCGATAGAGATACCAAGTTTGCTAGCTAAGCGCTCACGAGCCGTTTGGACGAGTTCAGGTGGTGCTGCAACTTCGGTAGCTGGTGCTGAAGGTGCTGGGTACACTGGTGCTGGGTATGCTGGGTCGGGGTATGGCGCTACATTCGTTGGAGCAGCTATCGATTGAGTTGTAGCGGTTAGTGCTGGTTGTTCTACTGGTTGAGTCGCTGCCGCGGTAGGGTTGGATGTAGACTGTGTGCCGGGCGTATTACGTCCACATCCAACCAAAACCAAGCTTACAAGTAATAGTATGATTTTACGCATTGTGTGCTCCCTGGTACAATAGTTATGCGATGAGGACGCTCGGTAGGCAAGGAAGGTTCCCCACGTACCATGCTTGAATATGCGGTTTCGGTTGCGCGGCGTGCTGGCGCACTCTTACTCGAAGGGCTTGATCGTCCTCCAGCGATCGAGCTCAAAAGCTCCTTCGAGGTTGTCACGGCGATGGATCGCGCTAGTGAGGCGCTTATCGTCACTGCACTCGCTACGCAATTCCCCGACCATGCTATTGTATCCGAGGAAGGCGCTGGTGTGGAGTGTGAATCAGCCTATCGTTGGGTGATTGATCCACTTGATGGTACCAATAACTATGCACATGGCTTTCCTTTCTTTTCAGTCTCGATTGCACTTGTCTATAACGATCAGCTGCATCTGGGCGTTGTATATGATCCATTGCGTGGAGAACTTTTCACCGCACAAGCTGGCCAGGGGGCCTGGTGCAATGGGCGGCGTCTGCAGGTTGCTACCACTGCTACATTAGCCGGAGCACTTGTTTCCACAGGGTTCCCTTATGATTATGGCCAGACAGCACAGAATAACCGCGATCAGTTTGATCGTATTCAGGCGTGTTGTCAGGGGGTTCGGCGAGCAGGTTCGGCGGCACTAGATCTAGCGTATGTTGCAGCTGGGCGGCTTGACGCACATTGGGAATTACGCCTGAAGCCCTGGGATTCAGCAGCAGGTGGGCTGCTTGTGCAGGAGGCAGGCGGGCAGCTTTCCGATTGGCATGGGGCAACCTGGAATCCCTGGAGTGATGATTTGATTGCCTCCAACGGTCGCATCCATCAAGAATTACAAGCATTACTTGAACGAGTGTAGGAATCCATGGCCTATTTTGTTGAAGAACGCCTAACTCGCTCCGCGCTTGGGGCACGGCGACCGATGGTGAATGAATATTTTCTATCGACCTATACTGCCTCGATATACGATGGCTGCGAGATTGGCTGCCCCTATTGTGATGGTTGGTCCTACCAAACACGCCCTTTTAATGAAACCATTCGTGTGCCACTCGATTACCCGAAACGCGTTGCGGAGGAATTAACGCATATTGGGCGCAGTGAACTGATTGGAATCACAGCATTAACCGATCCATATCAACCTGCAGAAACATCATACCGACTGACGCGCCAGACGCTCCGCGTTCTGGCTGATCGTGGCCAGCCGACCTTGATTCTGACCAAAAGCCCAAGCATCCTTGAAGATCTGGTGTTGCTTGAGCGCATTAATGCCCAGAGTTTGGCGCTGGTTGTTTTTACGATTGTGGCCACTGACCCATTCTTGGCAGAAAAGCTAGAGGATAAAGCGGCTGTCCCGGCATTACGTTTGGAAGCGATTGCTGAACTTAAGCGGGCCGGAATTCCAACCGGTGTTGCCCTTGTTCCATTATTGCCATATGTGAATGATACCGACCTTGTGCTCGATGCGACCTTACGTGCAATTGCTTCTGCTGGTGCTGATTTTGTGATTTGGGATTACCTTACGATTCCGGATGAGCGGCACCGCGCTCGGATCGGCGATCTGCTCATGCGAATCGGTAACTACCCGCCGAGCTACTACCGAGATCTCTATCGGCATCAAGCGTTGCCAGATCTCAATTACCGACAGGAACGTAATCGTGCGGTACTAGATCGGTGTGATGCGCTAAATATCCCTGTACGTGTGCCGCACGCACTCTATGCTGGCAAGCTGGCAGCGCGTAGTGAGGCAGCATTGCTCCTAAAGCATACGGCCTTTCGCGACTCAGTACAGGGGCGCATGAATCTTGCACGCCAGAGCTATGAGTTAGCTGAACATGTATTTCGTGGGAGTGCGACCGAGGCACAGATGCGTGAGAGCCCATTATTCCCATTGTTGAATAGCATCCTCAGCAATGAACCGAAATCAGTCCAGCGGCGGTAGCGCGATTCGCCAACGCTATGCTATAATTTGCAACATCGGTCTGAGGCCAGTGGAGGTCTCGGTAGTAGTCTGTGAAAGGGGCAATGTCATGGGCGACAAGAGTCCGAAGAATAACCAGAAGCAGAAAAAGCAGCAAGATTCCAAAAAGGCTGCTCCAGCAAAGAAATAGCCTGCTTTTGGCTGAGCTCCGATCGAACCAGGCTGGGTACGCGGTGGAATAATGCCATCGCGTATCCTCATTTTAGGTGTAGTATAGGTATCATGCGAACACACCAATTGCTCTGCAGAAACATCCCGCTGCTTATCGGGTTTGTGCTGTTTCTTGCAGCATGCCAGCCACCTCAGCCGGGCACCCCGCGTGCGACAGCGCCAACGATTCTCGAAATTACTCCAGCGGCGACCTTTGATATTGACGCAACTGCGACCAATTATGCGCGCCTACAAATACCATCGCCAACTCCTGCAGGCCTGTATGTTGTGCAGGCTGGCGATACGCTAAGCGCCCTGGCACGCGATTTTGGGAGCACTGTGGATGAGATTATGGCTGCTAATGGCTTAACCGATCCAAATGCCATTCAGGTTGGCCAAACACTGATTATCCCATCGCTGGTTGATCGCCCGCTTGCCACGGCTGCCGCATTAAGCCCAACTATGCCAACAGCTACACCTGAGCCAACGGCAACCCTGGAGCCAAGTGCAACACGCATCCCAAGCAAAACGCCAATCCCGCCAACAGCCGTTCCTCCAACAGAGACTCCGCTCCCGGAACCACCAACAGACACGCCAGTTCCGTTACCATTGGACGCGCCAACCGCGACACCAGTGCCATAACATCCTGGAAAGTGATATAAACAACGCGCGTCGATTGCTACAACAGCAATCGACGCGCGTTCATCATTCGCGTTCTTATATGATTGTGCCTAATTTTATAGCGCTACTGATGATCTTGGGGTTGGCTACGGCCATTGCGGGCATCGCGATGGAGTGGAATATCTGCCTTCAGGTGATCGTTGGATTCGCCACGAACCACTGATACATCAATTTCGCTTACATCAGCACCTGGCATATAGCGTGCAACAACCTCGGCCAATTCGGCTTTCATCTGCTCAAGCATATCGGGGGTTAGCTTGTAGCGATCATCGACAAGCACCGCGAGCAGCCGCGTTTTGGCGGCTAAGGCGCTATTGTCGCGCTTGCGGAAGAACGAATCGAAGAAGCTCATATCCCCACCTCTCTAGTAACGCACCGTTGTATCAGACACGGCTTCGTGGTGTCCGAAAAATACCAATAAAACGATCCAACATGCCGTGCGGTTCATCAAGCGAAGCGAAAGGCACCTCTTCACCCGCAATCCGGCGAGCGATATCCTGAAATGCACGCCCCGCACGAGAAGCTTTATCAAGCACCGCAACTTCACCACGATTGGTTGCTGTCACAATCTGCTCATCATCAGGTACCACACCGATCAAATCAATCGCGAGGATTTGTAACACATCTTCGACGCTCATCATCTCACCGCGGTTAACCATCCTTGGCTTAATGCGATTGACGACAAGCCGTGGGCTACGCTTTTCGAAGGCCTCGACCAACCCGACGATGCGATCTGCGTCGCGAACTGCTGAAACCTCGGGCGTTGTGACAATAATAACTTCATCGGCGCCAGCAACAGCGTTACGGAAACCAGCTTCAATACCAGCCGGGCTATCCACGAGCACATAATCAAAATCTTCACGCATTTGATTGGTGAGCGCGATCATATCATCGGTATTAACAGCATCTTTGTCCCGTGTTTGTGCCGCAGGGAGCAGAAAAAGATCTGCGTATTTTTTATCTTTGATCAATGCCTGGCGTAAGCGGCAGCGCCCTTCAATAACATCGACTAAGTCGTAGACAATCCGATTCTCCAGACCCATTACTACATCCAAATTTCGGAGGCCAATATCGGCATCGATCACCGCAACCTTCGCGCCTAGTATTGCAAGTGCCGTGCCGAGGTTTGCTGTCGAGGTTGTTTTGCCGACACCACCCTTGCCGGAGGTTATTGTGATCACGCGAGCCATGCCGTCCCCCTCTTATGGCGCGCTTCCGCCAGAGCGGCGGGCGGGCTCCCAAACATCAATGCTAATCTGCTCATCGACTATCCGCGCAATGGCAGGCCCAGGTAAGTTCTTAGCCGCATCAGATTCTTTGGTCTGTCTGTCCGGTCGCCGGCTAATCAAATCGGCAATCCGAATCTGATCAGGTTGCAGATCAAGTGCACAAATCAATGCATTCCGATCTCCTAGCGCACCCGCATGAACGAGTCCGCGTACTCGACCCCAGACGACAATATTGCCTCCGGCGATCACCTCGGCCCCATTATTGACATCGCCAACGATGGTGAGATGCCCCTGATGACGCACAACCTGGCCAGAGCGAACGGTTCGCTGGAGGAAGCCTGCCTCAGCACGATCCTCTGATTCAGTGTGCTGTGCTCGCATGGGGCGCGCTGCAAGCCCTGCCGAACGAGCTGCACTGCGGCTATCGCGTGAGCTTGAGACAAGCGCATCGGCTTGGAGCCCATGGCTTCGCATCAGATCCAGCACTGTCGTTAGTGCACGATCATCGAGTGCGCGCTCACCAATATCAACAACTACGCGAGCGCCATTGAAGAATTGAGATCCACGTTCAAGTTGAACCTGCAGAGCACTAAGCAGATCGCCCCATGCGGCTGCCTCATCGAGTTGCAGCCGGAGACCATCTCGGCCACCTTTGATACTGATTGGGCCTGTCATACGCGCCGCACTTCTACCACCTTTAAGTGTGTCTATCATATCACACACTGTCAAGGGTTTCTGCGTTGAAACTATCGAGGATGGTTCTTGCGATGAGCGCGGAGACCATGAAACGATGAACGATGAGCGAAACAATATGGCCTATGAAGATCAGAAGACCAACCGGCCTAGGCGGCATTATGGTATGGCTGCGACAGTGAGGGGTGAATTTTGCGTCCTCCGATTATGGATCGCGGCCCATATCACTGCGATCAATGCGCACCGTCTGGGCATTTGGCTCAATTGGCTTTGGAAGCGGAGGAAGCCCTTGTTGGCAACCGCGCGGTAGTGGGTTGGGCGGCGTAATATTAAAATAGGCTTGCATGATTTGTGTCACAGCGGGAACTGTGATTGTGGCAGAACCATTATCCATATCGCCTGAGCCTTCGGTGAGCACCAACACCTCTATCTGAGGGTTGTCGTATGGCGCAAAGCCCACAAACCAGGAATGGCTCTGCCGAACGGTCGTTGGCGTTTTTTTATCTGCTGCGAGAATGGGGATGTTTGGCCCAAACTCCGCAGTACCGGTTTTGCCTGCGATCTGTAGCCCTGAACACTCATCACGAGCGGCAATATTCGGGCCTTCTGTCACCGAACGCCGCATGCCCTCGTGTACAACCTGGAAATATTTGGCATCGGCAGGAACACGCCGCACAAGTTCGGTTGGGATCTCGCGCACGATTCGGCCCTGGTCATCAACAATCGCACGTGCAATCTGCGGGCGGAAGAGGTAACCGCCATTGGCAATTGCCACCGAAGCGGTTGTGAGTTGCAATGGCGTGACCTCAAGGTTCCCCTGGCCAATCGCTACGTTGTATGTGTCACCGGTTGTCCAGGCGGCACGTTGAACACGCTGCTTCCATGCGGGAGTTGGTACACGCCCTGGGCCTTCACCTGCAAGCTGGACCCGTGTTGGGATACCTAAGCCAAACCAGCCGAGACCATCGGCTAACCGCGTGATGTCGAGCCCTTGTGGGATGGTTTGCTCTTCGGGCTTAAGGTTAAGCACTCCCTCTTTGTTACCCCCAGCGACAGACATAAAGAAGACGTTTGATGAGACAGTGAGCGCATCTGAGACGGTGAGTTCGCCATTATCGCGCACACTAGCATTTGGGTAGATATAGGTCGTAGTCGCAACGAACTGATCTTGTACGACCAAACGCCCAGGGTCTCGAACTTTGGTTTCGGGTGTAATCACACCACTTTGCATTGCGACGATCGCATCAAACTGCTTGAGCGTTGATCCCGCTGGGTATTGCCCCGCGATCGCGCGATTTAGCAGTGGGGTAGCGCGCCGCGCATCAGCGCCCTGACTCTCGGGTGGGCTGAGAATATCGGTGAGCTCCTGTGCACGTAATGGATCGATCCAGATATTATTGTCGTATGCTGGCCAACTGGCGATCGCCAGAATACGCCCGGTGTGCACATCCATGACGATCGCTGATCCGGCAATCAGTGGCTTGTAGTTTCGTTTATACGCAAATGTATCTGGGACATTTTTGCGCCGTCGCTCGCCCTCAGTGATCCAATTTCGTAGAATTTGCTCAACCTGACGCTGTAAAACGGGGTCGATTGTCAAAATAACGCTATTGCCATTACGTGCCTCATGCACAATTTGTGGTGCGCGCACAGGCCGCCCAAGCGCATCGACAACAACTGTTTGGATGCCGAGCTCACCACGGAGATCGGCCTCATAGCTTGCCTCAATACCATCCTTGCCGATTCGGTCATTTTCCAAATAGCGTGGAATACCCAATTCGTATGGATTAATTTCTTTTTCGATGATGCCGCAATTAACGGCATGGCTGATCGATTCGAGCAGCCCATTCACCCAAGAACGGGCTGAATTCTGGCGCACCAATTCGCATTCGCTGACGCGGCCAATATAGCCAAGCGTATGCGAAAGCGTTAGGATCTCACCGCTCAGTGGGTAGCTGCGCCGATAATCCTGGCTAACGACGACTCCTGGTAGGTTTGACCCATTTTCACGCAGCACAAGTGCTAAATCGCGTGGAATATCGCTGCGAATCACAAGTGTCTGGTAACCAGGGATATCAGTACGTGCCACACGTTCAGCTGTGGGGCTGACGAGAGTGAGATTGGAGCTGTAAACACTACTCAGTGTGAGCGCATCCAGAATGTGATCGGGTGGGACGCTGATCTCAAGCTCAGGGGTCGCTGGGTCATCATCAGTAAGTATTGTTGCCAGGCTCTTACTCCCCAGGCCATGAGTTAAATCGGCCTGGAGTGTCGCGTCTTGGTCGAGCAGCACACTAGGCGAAAGTGTCAGCGTATTCGTGATCTCCAGCATGGTATCGAGCTGCGCAAATAGGCGCTTGCGAGTTGGGCTTTCGAGTGGTGGCAAATCTGCGATCCGTACATTCACGGTATAGATTGGAATCGTTTGCGCAAGAACCGTCTTGC
Organism: Roseiflexaceae bacterium; assembly: GCA_031362265.1. Classification (GTDB taxonomy): domain Bacteria; phylum Chloroflexota; class Chloroflexia; order Chloroflexales; family Roseiflexaceae; genus JANLSE01. The sequence continues at coordinate 10,055 of JANLSE010000576.1, read as the reverse complement.
CATCATTAGCGAAGATCTCGCCACGAATTGGCGGTACGGTAATATAGCGTGTTGCACGTATAGTTGGTGTATAACGAAAGCGCTCGGAGGCAGCGTCGCTCAGTTGCAGCTGGTAGAGCCGACTTACGAGAACGATGAAAATGACCAGTAAAATGATGCGGGGAAATAATAATCGGTTCATGGTAACTACCAGCTAAGATGCAGTATAGGAGCTCAGCGATACTCCTGGGGTTTAGTGCAATGATCCTATGCTGAGCCATATGCAATCAATAGATATCAATGGCGACAGCACCACGCTGCCGTTCGATGAACCAACGCATCGCGAGAAAGAATGGTAAGGCTGGAATGATGGTCGCGAGCAACTCTGGCAAAACCGCAATCACACTATAGCGCACGAGGTCGATCGGCGCAACCAATAGACTGATTAATCCTGCCATTGTACTATAGTAGGCAATCATGCCAAGTGGAACCCCCGCAAGCGGGGTGATCCAACTCGTGCGACTAATACGCATCAACACCAGCCGAGCTGTCAACACAGCAATGATCAATGCCATTGCATGGACGCCAAATGCCGTTCCGCTGCAGATGTCGAGCCCGATCCCGCCATAGAATGCCCAACGCGAGGCATTCCCGCTACCTTGCAAGAGCGATTGACATACAACTAGGAGCAGCAGGATATTAGGGATGAGATTGATTGATTGTGGTGGCAACGCTACTTGGAGCAGTGCAATGAATATCATCACGCCTGCTAACCATATCTCGCGAGCGATAATCTCTTCTAGCCGCCGACGTTGATTATCACCCATGCGTAGCGTATCCGGTCTGAATCGACATACGGCCGAATTTCGGCCTGTTGTGATTGGCTTATTGTTTGCACTTGCTCAACAATGCCGATAGGAATATTTGGTGGGATGACGGCACGTGGCAAATCGGCCCCAAATGCGGCACTCAATCCTGCGGTGACAACCACATCACCAGCTTCAATTTGCTGATCGCGCGGAATGTCTTCGAGCCGAATGCGTGAGCCGCGCTGCCACTGCCCTTGTACGATTCCATCGACAGTACTATCGGCGCGGTAGATGCGTCCAGTAACCGTGCTACTGAAATCGGTGATTAGCAGGACACTCGCGCTACGTGGCCCAACCTCATCAACGATGCCAATTAATGCTGGCGGGCTACTACTCTCACGGGCAATTACTGCCATTCCTGCTTTGACACCCTGCTCACTACCGATTGAGAGTAATACTTGGCGTCTGCCAGCATCGAAACCGAAGGCACTAATATCACCGCCAACCAGCTGCCAGGGATGGTCTGTCTCGATGCGTAGCTGCTGGCGTAGCCGGGTGACCTCAAGGTTGAGCTGGGTTACGCGCAGGTTTTCGGCTTTCAGGCGGCCATTCTCTTCACGTAGGCTAGCAAGTTCGGACTCAAGCTGGCTTGGGTTACTGGTGTTTTGCACTACTTCGCTTAGCTTGGTACTCGCTTGATGAACAAGTGTCAACACTGGAGTGAGCAGTGAGGTTGAACGGACACGGAGATCGCCAAGCATCCCTGCTTGGTCCAGTGCGATAAGCAGAATGGTAGCGATCAGTAGGATCGTCACAAGCACCGGTGAGCGGCGCTGTGAAGAACCAATTTTGATTGATCGATCCATGTGGTGGCCTGCGTCAGAGTCGGACGCGGCGTGTGCGCTGAGTACCGGTCAGAATACTGCGGTAGATTGGATTTTGCATATTCTCGACCATCGTACCTGCGCCGCGCGCAACACACGAGAGCGGATCTTCAGCAATGTGCACAGGCATTTTCGTTTCTGCAACAATGCGGCGTGCAAGGCCATGGAGCAATGCGCCGCCACCTGCCAACATGATGCCATGCTCCATAATATCAGCAACCAGTTCTGGAGGTGTTTGCTCAAGAGCAATTCGCACCTCGGCGACGATAGTATTCACAGGCCCCATAATACCTTCGCGCACCTCCACACTCGAAATCTCAACCGCCTTTGGCAAGCCGGTTAACAGATCGCGACCACGGAGGACAACTTTTATTTCCTCATCGAGTGGGTAGGCACTGCCAGCAGCGATCTTCACTTTTTCGGCCATACGCTCACCGATCAGCAGGTTATATTCGCGGCGAGCAAACTGGATAATCGCTTCATCGATCTCATCCCCAGCGGTACGGATCGAACGGTTGATGACGAGCCCACCAAGTGAGATGACCGCAACCTCAGTCGTTCCGCCACCAATATCAACAATCATTGAGCCAATCGGCTCATCGACAGGTAGCCCAGCACCGATGGCGGCTGCCATTGGCTCCTCAACAACAAATGCCTCACGAGCCTTGGCATTCATGGCTGCATCACGTGCGGCTCGCATCTCAACTTGTGTAACACCGGAGGGAACACCAATAACGACACGCGGTCGTGGTGAGACAAAATTGAAAGCGCGATCATGCGCTTTCTTGATAAAATACGCGAGCATCTTCTCAACAACATCGAAATCAGCAATAACGCCATCCTTGAGTGGGCGCACCGCAATGATGTTCGCTGGGGTTTTGCCAACCATCGCCTTGGCTTCTGCACCAACAGCCTTGACCTCTTTGGTCTTCTTGTCGATCGCCACAACCGATGGTTCACTGATGACAATGCCCTTGCCACGCACATGGACGAGTGTATTGGCGGTGCCGAGATCGATGCCAAGATCACGGCTAATTGCACCAAATAGGAAATTAAGTGGATTCCCGATCTGCACGAACGACCCTCTCTCGACACACCAACTGGGTGATAACTATCGATATCTATGTTTTTGACGTAAGCCGCCAGCCGCATTATAGCATACAGTACCGAATGTGGCGCTTGCAGCGCACTAGGTGAACAGCGTATCGACCGCTGCAACGAGTTGTTTCAGGTTGCTCACATGATGCACTGCATGACATAATGGTAGGTACTTGAGCATATCACTACTGAGGCTCCCGGGATCATACTGGCCCCACATCGATGGATGTTCTGGGTTGAACCACACGATACGGCGTGCACGCCGCTTGAGATCCTCAAAATAACGCAACCCTGGGTCATTCTCATTATTGCGCCCATCACCAAGCATGATCACCGTTGTGCGATGATCAACACACCCGACATGATCACGCATAAATTCCCTAAGGCTGAACCCTAGATCTGTGCTGTAGCTGCGTTTCGGATATACATTCTGCATCACCTGGTCGATCGCTTGTTCTGGGCGATACTCATTGAAGAAGGTACTGATGTCGTAGATTGTTTCGATAAAGGCGAATGAACGTGTACCGCTGACTTGATCCTGGAGGGTATAGATTAGCAGTAGCAGAAAACGCACCACCTCTTCAGTCGATCGGCTACGGTCGCAGATAATGACCAGACGTGGCTTGATGTGTTTCTTACGGTGGCGTAGTTCGATTGGAACGCCTTGGTAGCGGAGGTTTGTACGGATGGTGCGTTTAGCATCTAGGCTACCTTTGCGTGCCCGTTTTTGGCGCAATGCCGCGCGTGAGCGTAGTTGTGCTGCTAGGCGTTGGACAATCGCGCGTAGATCCTGGCTTTGTTCACTACTCATCTGCTCAAACGGAGTCTCCATCAGGTCTTCCGGGGGTGTCTGGCGGCGTTGTTCCGACATTTGCTGCGCTAGGCCTTGCGCCAGTTCACGCTGAATCTGTTGAGCGATCGCTTGTTGGTTTGCCAGTGCTTCAGCTTCTAACTGTGCCAATTGCTCTTCACTAATACCCGCTTCACGCAGTTTATCAAACAGTTCGCGCATGAATTCATTGAGTTTATTGAATTCCAGTTCCCCCATGGCTTGGCGCATGGAACGTTGCAAGGCCCACTGGCTGAATGGCATACCACGCATAGGCATCCCTGGCATAGGGTTTTGCATTGGGGTAGTATTCTCAAGCAGCTGCTGAATCTGTTCGCGTGTCAAGCGTTGGCCTGTCATCATGGCCTCGAATAGATCGCGCAACTGCTCGGGAGTCATATTCTCAAGCATTTCCATGAGTTGGCGCATCATCTCATCGCGTTGCTCATCGCTCATGCCACCACCAGTTTGTTGCATTGGTGGCTCGCCCAAGCCAAAGTAATCGGCAAAAAGCTTATCGAAGGTTGGTAAATCCTGTGGTTCTTTAACCAGTGTTGCACGCAGAGCTACACGGAACCAATCCTTCTCGGCGATTCCAGCTGCTTCAATTGCGCGCAGCGCATCAGCGCTCTCTGCCACCGAGATACGTACGCCAGCGGCGCGTAGTGCGGTAATAAAGTCGATAACGCGTTTATCCATTGCTATTCCCCTAGTTTCGCCATTCGTCCGGGTCGAATCCACGCGATCGGCGGCGGTCACGGCGTGAGTCGCCAGAGTCACGATCAGGCCTCTGACCAGGCCCACCCGCACCACCGCGATCGGTGGGCTCATCACGCGATAAGGCACGCTTAGCCTTCTGGATGTCGCTTTCGTATTTGAGCAATACATTCAGTGTTGTTTCGACAGTTTGCTTATCAAGATTGCGCATGTTCATTTCCAACAATGCGCGCGCCCAATCGACGGTTTCGGAGACGCTTGGATGCTTCTTGAGATCCATGCTGCGCAGGCGTTGCACAAGATCAACCGCCTGTTGTGCTAGTTTCGGTGGCAATCCAGGCACACGCAGGTTCACAATCTCACGTTCGATCTCGGGTGCTGGATAATCGATATGTAAGTACAGACAGCGCCGTTTGAGTGCCTCAGAGAGCTCGCGGGTATTGTTACTGGTAAGGAGCACATGTGGTTGGTGCTTCGCACGAATAGTGCCAAGCTCTGGTACGCTTACCTGGAAGTCGCTCAGAACTTCGAGCAGAAATGCTTCAAACTCTGCATCAGCGCGGTCGATCTCATCGATAAGCAATGTAACTGGTTTGTCGCTGGTTATTGCTTTTAGAAGCGGGCGTGGCAGCAGGAAGCGGTTTGAAAAGAATACATCTTCTTCATTGGCTAGGCGATCGGCTGCTTCGCCAAGGGTTTTTACGCCATCCAGCATGTCATTCAACTTATCGCGCAGTAGTTGGGTATAGAGGAGTTGTTTGGCATATTCCCATTCATACAACGCTTTGGTTTCATCTAACCCCTCATAGCATTGTAAGCGAACCAACTCACGACCATTAGCTGCAGCCCAGGCTTTTGCTAGTTCTGTTTTGCCAACTCCGGCCGGGCCTTCGGCAAGGATTGGCTTATCAAGCCGCTCTGCGAGGAAGATAACCGTCGCAATCTCGTCGGAGGCAATGTACTTCTGGCCGCCAAGTGCTTGGCGCACTGCGGAAATGTCATTTGACACGTTACTGCCCTTTCTGTTGAAGAAAAAACGCATATACATTACCTGCGATAAGGGATAGGGCGAATGTTCGCTGGGTATCCCGTACCAGGAGGTGGCATTGATGTTGTATCAGTGGTTGCCTCCAAATTGGGTATGCCATAATGTTCCTTCAATATCTGTGGTATCAACTGTTATTGCATGTAATCGCTGTCCATCGCGTCCGGCATTTATACACCAGGTTGGCCCGATCCGGCAGGCATAATGCCCGCTTAGGAGTGGCGCTTCATGAATATGGCCATGTAGTGTCAATGGGGGTGCGTGTGTCTCGATAAAGGTACGTAGTGCTGGGCTACCCACATGGCGCTCCCCGCGCATCTGGTCGAGTGGAGTATTGGCTGGCGGCGTATGGCAAACATAGATGGTATGCTGCGGGTTACTCTGTTGCGCCAGTAGCGCTAATTCTGCCGCTATTGTTGGGCGTTGCATGAATTCAACTTCGCTAAGTGATCGGATGCCTTCTACTTCACTTGTATAGGCCTTGCCAAAACTCGCGGCGCGTTGCGATCCAGAATCAGGTCGTTCAAAATCCTTGATACTAAATGGAGTTGGTGGAACACATGCATAGCCAGCAATGGCGGTTGTGCCCAAGCGACATACCTGCCCATGGAGTGCGAATGCCAACCCATCGTGCTCCAGATCGGCTAACCCAGCAATTGCCGCAGCCCAATCATCGTTTCCAGCTAAGAGCAATACCGCCACTGTCGGGTATTCTGCACGAAACGCGGCCAAGAGCGGGCGTAACTGGGCTTCGAGGAAGCGACGTTGTGTTGAAATTGCCTCTGCTACACGCGGCTCATGTGGAAATAGATCCCCGCCCACCACAATCGCTTCCGCCTGGCTGCGGATCGCCAATGCCAGCAGTTCCTGGTAGTGTGCTACATTGCCATGCAAATCAGAGGCATATGCTAGTCGCATGGAGTACCCTGGAATCATGGAATGGGGACATGCTTTATTATAGCATGCAGATCTCTGTTTTGGGGAAGCAAGCATAAACGTAGAGGCGATCCTTGGGTAGTTACGTTCTATTGTTTGTGTGTCGGTTGGCTTCTTCTGATCGCAGTTCTAGAGGTTTGTTACAATAAGGAGATACCTGATGTCTGTCACTTCGATTGAGATTGCCGAAGCCTTGTTACATGCAGGGGCGGTGTTGTTGCGACCAAACGCGCCATTTACGTTTGCTTCGGGGATTCAATCACCGGTTTACTGTGATAACCGATTACTCTTGGGTAACCTTGAGGTACGCCGCCTCGTTTCGCGGGCATTTGCCGAGCGCTGTGGTGATGCGCAGGTGCTAGCAGGCCCAGCTACCGGGGGCATCGCTTGGTCGGCTTGGGTGAGCGAACTACTGGATCTTCCGATGGCCTATGTACGTAGTTCGGCGAAGGGCCATGGGCGTGGCCAGCAAATTGAGGGCGCGGCAGTTGCCGGCCAGCAGATCGTTGTGCTTGAGGATACAATTAGTACGGGTGAAAGTGCGCTGAATGCTGTGCGGGCCTTACGCGAGGCGGATGCGCTGGTTGACGATTGTTTGTGTATTTTTACATGGGGTTGGGATGCTACGCAGCAAGCGTTTCAGGCGGAACATCTTACCCTGACACCACTTGCGACACTCAATGACCTATTGGTTGTTGCAACACAGGCGGGAAGCCTGGATGCAAGCCAACGTGGGACGATTGAGCGCTGGGCCGCAGATCCTAAGGGATGGAAAGCGTGAGTATAGAAGCGCTGGAGCGATGGAACGGTGAATCGTTGGAACCTAGTTCATTGGAGCGATAGATTCTCTAGATACAGTAATGGCGCAAACTCGTTTCCGAGGCTTGCGCCATTGCTTTGTTCAAAAGACCTTCAGCTTCAGGAGGCTTACATAACAGTTCCTGGTACTTCACCTGTTGGTACTGGGGCCGGCGCAGGCAAGGGCTGTGCTGGTGGCTCAGGGGCAGGTGTGGGTGGGGCTACCGGTGCATTTGGGTCGGCCCAAGGAATAGCAGGGCGACCATCTGGCCCGAGATCGGATGGATTAAGCACAAAGATATTCGGCCATGGTTTGAAGCGTGTGCGGAAGCGTTCTGGCTCCTGAGCAACACCATCAACGTACACCGTACGTACGACGTCGATTGTCATTCCACCACGAGCTTTATCACTCTGTTTGATCCGACCGGAAGGCTGTTCAGGATCCCCTATGAATACTGGATCCGGTGGGGCTGGCAGCCGATCATATACCTTTTGCGTAAGTTCGACACGTCGATTGGTTTTGGTGCCGTACAGCTCAACCTGGGCGACCCCGCTCTTCGGATTCGACCAGCTCTGGATCAATAACCAACCACCGGTATCATTCATGAATTTCAAGTCTGGGCCGCCGGTGAAAATAGTAGCGTCCAAGCCTGGCCCATTGCCAAGTGGCCCAAGTGCATAACGATCATACCAATTGATATAGAATGAGTGTCCCCAACGTTCCGTAATTGGCAACCCAGCCCAAAATGCGGCCCGGAACATGGTTGTTGAGTCCTGGCAAATGCCACCACCAAATTCTTGCTGAGTACGGTTCTGAATAATTGCTGAGCCCTCAACAAAGCCCTGAGAGGCATCGATATCGCCAATATGTGAATTGAACGAGAATTCCTCGCCTGGTGCGATCAGAATACCGTTTAAGATACCCATGCCAACACCGATATTATGAACCCGATAGCCAGCTGAACCTGTGAAGTCGCTCTTGCCGACTGAGACGAGATCGGTAATCCCTAGTTGGTTTAGGTTGCTTTCATTAATTGGCGGGGGCATTTCACGCATTGGCAGTTCGTTTGTGCGCGGCCCGCCCTGCAATGCTGCCAAGAACAGGTCGCGCGCACGGCCCTCATCAACACGCCAACCGTTATCACCGGGCTGGAGGATTTTGAGCTGGCCTTCATTCCAACTGAGTTTCGGGCGTGTTCCGATTTGCTCAGTTTCATCTGCGATCTGCTTAACAATGCGCTCAACTGGGTAGGGGTTAATTGCGATGCTAATCGTATCGCCAGCAGTTGATGGTAGACGTGCAATCTGAATCATGCGTGCTAATTCGATTGGTTGCCATGAATAGCTTCGCTCGCCAACCGTTAGATCTACTGGGCCAGCCAACATGGTATTGAGTTTTGCGGCTGCCTCTCGCACTGGCTGATCCAGAAGGCGTGGTGTCAGTGTACGATCCTGGATAGTGAGATCGGTATAGCGGAAGGCGCGTAAGCCAGCGCTTAATTCAGCGACGGCATCATTCACTAATATCTGGCGGCCAATATGAGCTGTGGTTGTTTTGACCTGACCATCGACGATCTGAATCGAAGCATCGACTGGCGCACGTTCGAGATCTGCTGCGATCGCGCGAATATAGCGTTGGGTCTTCTGCTCATCGTATGAGATGCGCAAGGATACATCCAAACCAGATTGCCAAATCGTGGTAACTTCACGCACATTATCGATCATGCCATGGCCACGGCCAGCACGATAGGCTTGGTCGATAGCACCTGCGAAATCAAAATCCATTCCCAGTTCGCGTAGGCTTGGGTTGAGAATCTTACCGTCGTAATGGATCGTAGCAGGTTTTTCGAGGAACGTCCCATAACGAGCACGAAGAGCGGATTCGGCCTGCTCTGGTGTGAATTCACCAACTGCGAGACCTTGAATCATAACATTCGGGTAAATCTTGCCAGCGTAACTGCGATCCAAATAGAACAACCCACCGCCGAGACTTAGTGTTGTAACGGCTAGGGTTGTGAGTATGACACCTAGAACAATGGTATTTGAACTACGGTGCGGCGGACGCGGTTGCCGTGTTCGTACCTGCTCATCAGCGAGCGTGAAGGTGTTTGTAGATTGCTGGCCTTGCGAGTGAAGTGGTTCAGCCGACACGCAAACCTCCAGGAAAGGATTCTGGCATTAAGAATGAACAATAACAATACAGGCCTGTGTTCGTAACACAGATACTGCCAATCGGTCAGGTTAGTCACTTATATGGATTTTACCCCACCAATCACGTCTGGTCAATGAGTGGTTGGTGAAATTTTGTGCGATTATTCATCTGATTTTGAATCAGAATGCCTTCGCCAGCGGGCTACACGGCGATTTTGGGTTGATTGCGCCCCTGTTCGGTTGCGATTGCGCACAAATCGTAATTGGCGGCCAAGTTGGCGCAAGCGGGAAACCATTGTAGGTAGTACATTCCGACGTTTTGGCGGTACGGTGCGAAGTCGATCAATCAGTAGCTGTGCAATTTCAATTGCACCATCGCGTGGGACAGCATCGCGTAATCGCGCAACCGTTGCTGCATATATTTCGGGCTTCATAATCTCACCAACCGCTGGTACAATTCGATCCACGGTTGGGCAAAAGGCACCCAGTTCGTGATTAAGGACAAAATCGATATTGCCCCGTTCTTGCATGCCAATCGCTTCCGTAACAATAACTGGCCTGCCAATAACGAGTGCTTCCATGAGTGTGCCAGGACCCGCTTTGGTGATCACTAAATCGCTCGCTCCCATTAGTTCTTCCATGTTGTTGACGAACCCATAGATATGAACGTGTTCGCCTAACCCGAGTTTTTCTAATTCTGCCTTGAGCGTCGCATTCTTCCCCGTGACAACCAGGAATTGGTGTTCTGGGTAGGTTTCTACCAGGCGCTGCAGTAGTTCGCTTGCTTGGCCAGAATCGACGCCACCGCC
>JANLSE010000559.1:0-1775 GCA_031362265.1 Roseiflexaceae bacterium | reverse complement strand
CCTCCAGATGAGGCAAACGCAGGAATTGTTATCAACGCACGTGCACAGCAAGCTGGGCAAATGCGATGATCGGCATCCGTCACATGATTGAAAAGCGTTCGGTTGGTTGCAGAGGGTACTTCGGCCAGCAGATAGGCTATCGTTTTCCTGTCCTTTTTGTCGAGTGTCGTCGGTGCATCACTTGTCTGCATAAATGGTGCTTCTGGGTTGAATAGACCAAATCGCAGCCCATGTTGCGCACCGAATGCATCAATCCTTGCTGGCTCGAAAACACCTGCTGTCAGCCGATCAGCCACATCAGCTACATCCCACGGGTCATAGATCGCCTGCAGCACCGCAGTGAGTAGGCGATGAGTGCCAACCACTGTGAGCGGTGATGGGTCGTAGATCGCGCGCAGCTCGTGAGCCTGTATCAGGAGATTGCGCATGCCAAGTTCAACGCGGCTCCCATCCAATCGTAATGCCCGAATCCATGGATCGCTCCATAGGTTAAAGTCAATCACCGGCTTCCTCCCTTCCAATCACAAGTCCAAGCTCTTCATCCAAATGCAGTACAACATCTTGAATCGTTGTTCGCCCAGTACTATTGAGCACCAATGATGGTGTAAATTTGAGTAATGGCGGGGTTTTAGGAAGATCCCACGTTCCATGCTTACGGAAGTACGCAACCAAGCGAGGGTCACTCAATGGCAATGAACGTTTGAGGAGGCGGTTCTGTTTGCCAAAATCTTCTGGGTCAATCGTGCCCAGTGGCTCGCTTCCAGCCGCATCAACCGTCAATCCATGGGCATGGCGATAGAGTGGGATCACCGTCACTCGGTCACCCAGGCGGGTCTTGGCGATCTGCCAACCTGCCAGCGCGCCTTCGGTGTCCTCAATAAACTCAGGGGTTCCGCTAGCAACCAGTGCATCGCGACTCAATGGATTTGGTGTTAGCCGTTGCACCGCCTGATCGCGCTGCTTGGCCTGCGCCGACACCAACCGGGCGCGGGCAGCCTGAATAAGTTCCGCATGTGGATCTTCGGCGGAGAGGTCGGCTGGCGCAGCATAGACCGCCTCAATTAATGGGCGATAATCACGCGGCAATTCAATTGACATATGACTAGTGCTAGCCTGCGCGAATAAGATTCGCCAAGTTTGCCAGAGAATAAACTCAGCATAAATCTTCTTCCAACGATCAGTATTCGGTAACCCATCAGTACGCAAGGTATACTGAACATATAATATCGGCTGCTGATGTTGCGAGCCACGGGTACGCTGGTGGCGATGAAGTCGTCCAGCGCGTTGCAGCAGCAAATCGATTGGGGCCAGATCGGTGACCATCACATCCACATCATAATCGAGACTCTGCTCAAGTACCTGGGTGCCGATTACAATCAGGCGTTGGTTCGGTGTACGCTCGGTATCTTTACCAAGCAGAATTTCCACATGCTGCTCGCGTATTTGGCGCTCTTCAAGCGGGTAGCGCGCGTTGATCAGTGTCAATCCAGGGATACGCTCGCGCTTCAGTTCGGCGTATATAGCCTGGGCATCATCTACGCGATTACAAATGCGTGCGACTGCACCACCATGAGAAGTCAAATCCAGCAAGCGTTGTGCCTGGGACGCGGTATCCATATCGTGAATGAACTGAATCGTCAGGTGTTGTGTACGAAATGCTTGCGGCTCAAGAAGCTGAGACTGCCGCGAGCCATAGATGGCAAGTGATGGATACGCATTGATTGGTGTCAAGTGTATTTGCTCGGCGCGAATGGTACGTAATCCACTCAGGTAAC
>JANLSE010000494.1:0-7963 GCA_031362265.1 Roseiflexaceae bacterium | reverse complement strand
TAACAACCCAACGACGTGAACAAGAGTTACGTTGGCAACGCCAAAAGATTGAAAGTCTGAGTGTCCTGGCAGCTGGTATAGCCCACGACTTCAATAATCTGCTTGCTGTCATTCTGGGCAATACAACTATGGCAGCCGGGGAACTCTCAAACGACTCACCAATCCACGAGATGATCATGCCAATTGAGGCTGCCGCTCGCCGCGCCGCAGAACTCACACGCTAGATGCTCACCTATGCAGGCCAAGATCGCTTAATCGCCCAATCGTTGCAAATAAACTAGATCATTGAAGAACTATGCACCGACCTTAGCGCTACTATACCTCCCAATGTCGACTTTCAGACACGCTTCGATTCAGACTTACCATATATTATTGGCGATATCCGACAAATTCGTCGCGCGCTCCGTAATGTTATTATCAACGCATACGAGGCGCTTGGCCCTGCCCATGGTATTGTCCAGATCTCGACAGATGTATTCCATGTAGATCCGGCCTATATCACCTCAACATACCTTGCCCCTGATATCGAGCCCGACAATCATGTCCGCATTGTGGTGCATAACAGTGGCCCAAGTATTCAACCAGACTTGCTTGAGCGTATTTTCGAGCCATTCTTTACAACGAAATTTATCGGGCGTGGCCTCGGTTTACCCGAAGCCCTTGGTAGTGTAAGTGCGCATCATGGCACAATTAAAATCGAGAGCAAGCCACACCAAGGAACCACCTGCACAATAACATTCCCTTTGAATGTCTACTACGCCCCGCGATGATTCGGTTCATCCCTCTTCGCGCATGCGCAATAAGCTCATCAACAATGCCAAACCACTTGTGAACAACGCTAGTGCGCCGAACCCAACAAGCCCAACAACCAGTGGCCCTTGCCATTTACCAATGGCGACCGCAAGTGCCAACATCCCCAGCCCAAATACAGCTGCCAATAATACAATTCCAAGTACCAATCGTGTTCCAGCTACACTCAGCGCAGCCGCGACACGCCGCAGTTCTAATTCACGTGTCCGTAGCGTAAGTTCACCCTCAGCTAATTGGCTCAACAGATCTCCAGCCTGATGCGGGAGGCGATCAACCAATTCAAGTAGCTCACGCCCACGCCCAAGCGCCCGTCGGCCCAACACCTCGGGATTAGCTGCATCTGCTAGTGTGCGCAACGCATATGGCCGTGCAACTGCGAACACATCAAGATCAGGATCGATCTGTACGCCGATTCCTTCCATCATAATAATTGCTTTGAGCAGCATTGCTAGCGGAGGCGGCATATGCAATTCATGGCGCTGAACTAACCCGAGTAACTCTTCAACTGTCTCGCGTGCCGACAAATCGGCCAGCGGGCGATCCACAAAGCCATCGATAAAACGCACCATGTCACGGCGTAAGGATGCGGTAATAGTACGAACACGCAACATACCTAGCGATTGGAGAGCACGCAGTGCCGCATCTGCATCACGCCCAGATAATGCCGCCAGTAATTGCAACAAGCTGCGTGTCATTTCAGAGTCGAGTGTCACGGCTTGGCCAAAATCAACGGCACCGATCACCTCACCTGGTAGTGCAAACATATTACCAGGATGTGGATCGCCCTGAAAATATCCATCCTTAAAGATTTCCTGTAGAATCAGCTCGATACTGTGGCGCGCGAGGCGCTTACGATCCATCCCTATCGCGTCCATAGCCGCAATATCATTGATTTTGATCCCAATTAAACGCTCACTCGTCAATACCCGTGCAGAGGTATATTCCCAATAGATGGTAGGAATCTTCACCACCGGACTATTGGCGAAGTTGCGTCGGAAGTGATCCGCATTGCGGCCTTCCTGGCGAAAATCAAGCTCTGCACGCATCATCGCCCCAAATTCCCATGCCAGATCACACAAATTGTAACGCCGGCCAAGCTCACTACGCTCTTCTGCAAGCGCTGCTAGTTCCGTTAGGATCGCTAAATCTACAGCAACCAACTGCTGAATATCGGGGCGCTGCACCTTAATAACTACCGCAGTCCCATCGTGTAATGTCGCCGCATGGACTTGGCCAAGTGAAGCAGCTGCAAACGGGTCAGCCTCAAATGAACGAAATAATACCTGGATTGGTTGGCCCAGATCGGCCTCAATCAACGCACGCGCTCGGTCGGAGGCGAACGGCGGCACCGTATCCTGTAACCGGTTCAATTCAGCAACATATGGTGCTGGAATAATATCTGGGCGGGTACTCAATACTTGGCCAAGTTTGATATAGGTTGGCCCAAGTTCAACCAATGCCATCCGTAGGCGTTGAGGTGCTGTCAGTGCATCCGGCGCAGCCTGTCGGGTCAGCATACGCGGTAAGCGTAATAGCGAACCAAGGCCCAGTTGCTCGGCGAGCAACCCAAATCCATAACGCGCAAGTACGCGACCAATTTGGCGATAGCGGCCCAGATAGCGAGCCTGGCGAAAAAGCATCATAAGCTGTAGGTCATACCTCTACTTCAACCTTGGTATCTTACCACAGTGTAAACCTGTCAGGTGTGGCCAGGGCTACCATGAGCGCTCCAATGGCTCCGAGGGCCGCACCTGACAGGTTTTTCGCGCTATAATATCCCTTACTATGAACCTCGACCAAAAACTCGACATTCTTGCACCTGCTGCACGTTTTGATGCCTGTGATGCCCATAGCCAAGGTGGGCGGCGCTATTCCCCTAAGAAAGCCACTTGGGCCGATGGTGGAGTCGTTACCGAGAGCGGCCCCGATGGCCGTGCGCTACCCACATTCCGCGTATTGATGAGCAACCGCTGTGAATGGGATTGCCCTTACTGCCCGCTTCGTTCTGGAGGCGCTGCGCCCCGCGCTACGCTTTCCCCAGAAGAAGTAGCGCAAGCATTTCTGCCAAGAGTAGAACGAGGCGCAGCGCAAGGCTTGTTCCTCTCCACTGGTGTCGATGAGAGTGCCACACATGCGGTAAGCCGTATGCTCGATGCTGTCGAGCATTTGCGTACTACACACAGTTACCATGGCTATGTCCATGTGAAACTGCTCCCTGGCACCCCAATGCACGAAGTTGAACGTGCTTCACGGCTAGCCAACCGCCTAAGCATCAACCTGGAAGCACCCTCAGCCGCCCGATTGGCATTGATCTCACCGCAGCGCAATTGGCAACGCGATCTCATCGAGCGACTTGTTTGGATGCGCGATTGGCAGCGGGCTAGCCAGGTGTTGCCTACCGGCCGTAAACAAAAACGCGAGGATCAACGCCTGCCGAATGGTATCGCCACCCAATTCGTGGTTGGGGCAGCTGGTGAGAGCGACCGCGAGTTGCTAGACACAGCGGCCTGGCTCTATCGAGATCTCGAATTGCGGCGCGTCTATTATGGTGCATTCCGCCCAGTCGAAGGAACCCCTTTCGCTAATCGTGAAGCAACCCCATATGTGCGCGAACAACGCTTACGCGAGGCCGATTGGTTGCTACGGCATTATGGCTTTGAACAAAACGAACTTCCCTACCAGGCCGATGATCATCTGCCATTGCATGTTGATCCAAAGCTGGCATGGGCATTGGCACATCCTGAGCGCTTTCCACTTGAACTCAATCGTGCATCAGAACAAGAACTCCTGCGTGTTCCAGGGCTTGGGCCAATCGGGGTTCGCCGCATCCTACGCCTCCGGCGCGAGCAACGTTTCCGTGCGATCGAGCATCTCAAAGCACTCGGGGCAGCCGCCAATCGTGCCGCCGATTTTGTAACGCTTGATGGCCATTTCTTTGGGCGTAACGAAGCCGCCCGCATCCGACACTACACCGCACGCGGCCCAATTGCCGAACAACTCACGCTGTGGTGAGAATCGACCGCAAAACTGGACGAGGTGACAAGAAGACAAGAACCGAAAACCAAAGAACCAAGAACCAAGAACCGAGAACCAGAACAAGAGAACAAAGAACAAGAGAACAAGAACCATTCCAATGTTCCACTTCGAGGGTACCCGGCTTGGCCCAGAGGGCACCCCGCTTCAATGCTTCGCCCAGAGGGCACCCGGCTTCAATGCTTCAATGCTCCATCGCTCTGCGCCTATATATGCTATGATCACTTGGTTTAAGAGTTATATGAAATGAGGTATACCGATAGCGATTACCTTTGGTACGTTCGTTCCACAAGGTTGGCGTATGGATCTGGTCGAAATTGCTGACCCTGTTGAGCAGTATGAGGCCATGACGCGCGTTGGGCTAGCTGCCGAGAAGGCTGGTTATGACTCAATTTGGGTCTATGATCATTTTCACACTGTTCCACAGCCTACGATGGAGACAACCTTTGAGGCCTGGACAATCATGGCAAGCCTCGCACGCGATATCCCACGTGTCAAGCTTGGCCAGATGTGTACCTGCAATGGCTATCGTAACCCGGCTATTCTTGCCAAAATCGCTTCCACTATTGATGTACTCAGTAATGGCCGCCTGATTTGCGGTTTCGGTGCTGGATGGTATGAACATGAGTGGCGCGCCTATGGCTATGGGTTCCCCGAAGTTCCTGAACGTATGCGTGCATTCCGCGAGGCATGTGAAATTCTGGTACGTATGTGGACAGAGGAAAAGCCTGTTTTCAGTGGCAAATATTACTCAATTAATGGCCCAATCAACCAGCCAAAAGGCGTCTAGAAGCCACATATCCCGTTATGGCTTGGCGGTGGTGGTGAACAGGTTACCCTTAAACTCGTCGCGAAGTGGGCACAGGCCTGTAACGTTGGTGGCGGGAATCCCGATATCATCCGCCAGAAGCTAGATATTCTACGCGGACATTGTAAAGATCTTGGGCGGAACTACGACGAAATCACCAAAAGCACTAACATGAATATTGTGTTGCTAGAAGATGGTGCCGATCCTGAAACAGCAACTGCAAAAGTCCGTACAACCTATGGCTGGAACATGGAGCAACTCTACCAGAATGCAGTTGTTGGCACAACCGATCAGGTTGCTGGGCGTATTCAGGCAGCCGTTGATGCTGGCGCCAACTACTTTATTACCTACTTCCCACGTGTAGCGTATGATCATACAATCATGCAACGCTTTGCCCGTGAAGTCATGCCACGCTTCGCATAGCCTCAAATGATACTGAACATGCCAGAAGAGACGCGTCATTGCGTCTCTTCTGGCATCATGGATGATGTGGTGTTCTGTTACACCTTACGCCGTAAAACTCCAGCTGCTACTAACATTCCAAGCCCTAGCACGAGCAACATCCCACCAGCATCACTGCCACTAGTCACAGGCAATGTTGCTGGGATCGGGGCAGGTGCCGGCTCAGCTGGTGGTGTTGGGCTGCGGAACCACAAGTGTTGAACTACTGTGGCGCCTTCTTCCAAATTGATAGTAATCGTTCCCTGCTCAGCCGTCCCATGCTCAGCCGATAGTATTAACGCGATGTCGTAGCTACCTGCCACTAGTCCATTCCGGTCGTAGTTTCCGTTTGCGTCACTCACCACGCTTACATCGCCAACTTGCACCGTAATACCGGGGGCTGGTGCATTAGTACGTGCATCCAGAACAGTCCCAGTGATACGTGCAGTGGCTAGCGGTGCAGATTCCTTCTTGCTTGGCACTACTGGTGTTAAGGTTGGCCGTTCAGGCAGCGATTGCGCCTGTGCTGGTGATGCCATCAGGAGTAGGCTCATCCCAAGCAGGCATGCCAACATCCCGCCAGTTATGAGCAATGGAATAATTCGTCGCATGAGTTCTTCTCCTCGTCAGAGATCCTTGAAACATGCCCAGTCTGTTGATTGTACCGTATTTTGCGTATGCTTGATCAGGCTCGAAACCTGCCTCACTACCTTCAGCTATGCACAAAGCCCTGTTCAATCAAATAGTGCAGTACACGCCGCGCATTATCTTCGGGTGTTGTCACCACTGTATCGAGTATGAGTTCGGCCGCTTCTGGTACTTCATATGGATCATCAATACCGGTGAATCCAGTTATTTCGCCACGCCGCGCCTTCGCATACATGCCCTTCACATCACGGCGCTCACATTCCTCAATTGGTGTATCAACAAACACCTCGACAAAATGCTCGGCCTCAATCATAGCACGTACCTCATTACGGGTGGAACGATATGGGCTTACCGCAGCACACATTGCAACCCCGCCATGGCGAGTAATCTCGGCTGCCACAAAGCCAATCCGGCGAATATTCGTATCGCGATCTTCCTTACTGAAGCCCAAACCTTTTGAGAGATGCGTACGCACAATATCGCCATCCAGTAATGTTGCCGTTCGCCCATATTCCATAAGCAGCACCGCGAGTATCTCGGCAGTTGTCGATTTCCCAGCACCGCTGAGCCCTGTAAACCAGATACACACACCCTGCTGATGGCGTGGTGGGTAGCTCTCAGCTAACACCGCCGCTACCTCAGGTCGCGTAAACCAATTTGGCAATACATTGCCACGCTCAAGGTAATCCGAGCGCACTTGGGTTCCAGAAATCGACAAGGTCTTTTTCCCGGCTGGTACATCCTTAGCCTGTTCGTAGCGCTGATCCTCAGCGACATACACCATTTCGTCGAACGTAACTGGGGTTATGCCAATCTCTTCGGCATGGCGCTTTACTAGTTCCTGTGCAGCAAGTGGTGAGTAAAACGGCTTTCCATTCGAATCATTACCCGGGCCAGCATGATCGCGACCAACAATAAAGTGGCTGGCACCATAGTTACGCCGAATAATCGCATGCCAGAGCGCCTCACGCGGCCCACCCATGCGCATTGCAAGCGGTAATAGTGCTAGCAATGTACGCCCGGTATCGTAGTGATTTGCGATCAACTCACGATAGGTACGTACTCGCGTATAGTGATCGGTATCACCTGGGCGCGTTAGGCCAACAACCGGGTGGAGCAATAATGTGCCATCAACCTGTGCAGCGGCACGTTTCGTTAGTTCCTCATGTGCACGATGCAGTGGGTTCCGTGTTTGAAAAGCCACAACCCGTGGATTACCCTTGCCTGCAAGTGCTATCCGTGTTTCTTTGGGGGTCAGATATAAGCTACTAAAATCATAATGGCGTGGTATTTGCAATACTTGTAAGCGGCCACTGATATTAATAGCCCCCCAACGCGGTAGTTCGGCCACTAATGGATGCCGAGCATCGGTTGTACCTAATACAGCCTGTGCGAATGCTGCCCGATCCCAGGAATAAGCCTCTTCAATCGTCATAACTGCCAGCAACTCGTTACGGGCATTGCGCAATGCCACTCGCTGATCGAGGTGTACATCAGCCGAATCAACAGGCAATGTGATTGGGATGGGAAATATGGCTCCATTAACCAAGTACATCTCGCCAAGCACCCGCTCATAATCGACTTGGCCCATATATTGGCTCAATGGCGAGAACCCCCCGCAAGCCAACAACTCAAGATCATACGTTGCTCGCACACTCAGTTGAATCGAAGGTAGATGGGTTGCTTGATCGTGAAGCGCTAGTCGTTCCTCTTCCGACACCATCAAGTCGACAAGTTGCCCCATATATGGAGCGATCAAATGCGTCATTACTTCCACTTTTGCAACAATAAAAACAGGCAGCAGATACTCTTCTGCTGCCTGAACAATCAAGGGCAGAAACAAGGAGAAGCTATTACTAGACCACCACAGCGCTCCAGTAAAGTTCTACACACTTCTCCTGCTTCCTATGCCAAATTACCGTAGATTCTCAACCGCGATTACAGTTGCCCGCTCTCGTCCTTATCTTCGCTGATCTCAAGATCGAGATCCTCAGCGAGCAAATCTGCCATATCGGGCTCTTCCGCGAGATTACCTTCTGGCGGAAGTTCATCGTCAGCACCATCAAGCAGTGCCTTCAGCGCCCGCCGAATTTGCTCATCATTTGCAGATGGAGGGCGCTGCTCAGCGGACGGCAAACGCTGCTCATCACGGCGACCGGTTGCCATCTCAGCCATCGTTTCCTCAGCAAGCTGACGGCGCTTCTCGATCCCGGTTCCTGCTGG
>JANLSE010000493.1:0-2271 GCA_031362265.1 Roseiflexaceae bacterium | reverse complement strand
CCACGCCTGCTTGAGCTTCATGCCGCAGGGCTTCTACCAATTGAGAAATTGCTAACCCGCACGATCAGATTGGATCAGATCAATGAGGGTTTCGATGCGCTGGCAACTGGCACAGCCGTACGACAGATTATCCGTTTTGATTAGGAGAGCGCAAGAGCGCAAGAGCGCAAGAGCGCAAGAGCGCATGTAAGCAATATTTGGGTTATGCGCTGTGCGCTGTGCGCTATATGTGGTTAGCGAGCCACTCCATACGCTCAACAAACAGGTTGATAAAGCGCTCATTGTCGAAGTTCACTACCGTTTTGACATTCGGGATTGGGCGTGAGGCTCGCCGCCAGCGCATAGGCCAGTTCTTGGTGTCGAAGGCCGGAACATCATTCTCACTGGCTGGCTTTTCCGCTTCACCAATAAAACTAATCACACTCTTACCCATCGCAAGTTCACTTGTAAATTCAATAGCAACATGCATTGTTTGGGTAACGGCTAAATCTGGCATGAATGCCAATGCCAGTGCAACCGGATCGTTGATCGAACAACCAGCATAGCCAAAGGTTTCGAGGTGAAACTCAATATAGAAGCGGGTGGCTTCTTGAATAAAATGGGTGATTGGTGAATTGATTTTGAGCAAGCGATCAACATGTGCCTGGGTGAACAAGACATCTCTTGTAATATCCCATGGCACAAGTGTGATTGGCATGCCACTTTCGAGCACAATATGCGCTGCATGTGGGTCGACAAAGAAATTAAACTCGGCCAGTGAGGTCGTATTCCCATCGACGCGCAGTGCACCACCCATGATAAAAACCTCATGAACGGCCTCAACAATGCGTGGCTCCTTGCGGATCGCCAGTGCGACATTGGTCAGTGGCGCCACGGCCACCAATGTGACTTCGCCGGGATGAGCCATGATCTCACGAATAATCGTATCGACAGCATGCTCATTGGCGACGGATACTGACGAGGTGGGGAGTTTTGCGTAGCCGAGCCCACTATCGCCATGGGTTTCTGCGGCAGTATATGCTGGCCGGATCAAGGGCAATGCCACACCGGCACAAACCGGAACGGCGCTACCACCACCAATTGCCAGTACATTCAATGCATTGTGCACTCCGTCGGTGAGGCAACAGTTGCCACCAGTCACAGTGACACAGCGGAGTTCAACCTCGGGAGATGCCAGGGCGAGTAACATTGCAAATGCATCATCAATACCTGGATCTGTATCGAGGATCACGCGTCGGGCCATACAAGGGCTCCTTCAATTCGTGGCTCGTGGGTTATTAATTATTATACCACCTCTCAGCCGGTGCTATAATGGCTGCATTCACGATGGCAGAGGAGCAGCAGTGCGTGCCTACCTGGATATCGAGACAACCTTTGCGAATAGTATTAGTGTCATTGGCATCTATCGCCCTGATCGTGGTACGATTCAGTTAGTGGGCGCTGGAATTCGTGATATTGCTCTTTTTGAGGCGCTAGAAGGGATCGAAACGATTGTCACCTTCAATGGGGCTAGCTTTGATCTGCCCTTTATCCGTAAGAGCTTGTATGTTGATCTGAAGCAAGATTTCGAGCACTGTGATTTGATGTATATCTGCCGCAAGCGCGGGCTACGTGGTGGGCTGAAGAAGATCGAAGCGTTGGTTGGAATCACACGTGATACTGCAGGTTTAACCGGCTACGATGCCCCGCGATTATGGGAGCGCTACGAAACCTACGATAATCGTGAGGCATTGCGCGTTCTACTACAGTATAATCGCGAAGATGTTGTTAATCTGGCGATTCTTGAAGATAAAATCGGCCTGTTTGCACATCCGGCAACCCATATGGCTGTACAGCAGATTTTCGAATAGACTGGGAACGTTTCATACCAGAATACGTCTGTCAGTAACCACAGCCATTAAAATGGCGTGGCTTGTACCTCAATCGAACGTCGGAGACTCACGATTGGACACGATTGGCTGACTGATAGGCAGCCCGCCAGCATCACCTGTAGCGACACTGGCATGGTACTTGGCCGCAATATTCCGGGAGGCATTCAAATCAGCATGCAGTTCAACACCACAC
This sequence comes from Roseiflexaceae bacterium, assembly GCA_031362265.1. Taxonomy (GTDB): domain Bacteria; phylum Chloroflexota; class Chloroflexia; order Chloroflexales; family Roseiflexaceae; genus JANLSE01. The sequence goes on along the minus strand of JANLSE010000493.1, from coordinate 207 downwards.
ACGCGACAGACAAAACGCCCCCGCGAACGACGGTTGTTGTGGGCGATATGCCCACACCGGCTACACGCCTGGGAGGTATGTCGCGGGTCAACCGCAACCACCGTACAACCGCGTTCTTCGGCCTTATACGCAATAAAGGTTCGCAACTGGGCGAACGACCACCCATGCATACGGCGGCTCGTTTCCGTTTTCCGTCTGACCTTGGTA
>JANLSE010000714.1:0-2939 GCA_031362265.1 Roseiflexaceae bacterium | reverse complement strand
ATTCGGAACGGCACCTCATATGGGTTCTCGCCCGTAATACGCTCATACATATCGAACAGATTGCTGTAGCGTTCTTTAATCAGTGGCTCACCGAGGCGCTTGATTGAATCAGCAAAATCTAGGTAGACACCCAGGCCGCCTGGCCCAACACCTCGACCTTCATCACACACCTGCTTGGCTGCACGTGAGCTAATATCACGTGGCGCGAGGTTGCCATAGCTCGGGTATTTGCGCTCAAGGAAATAATCGCGCTCCGCTTCCGGGATTTCGTGCGGCGCGCGCGTGTCGCCTGCCATCATTGGCACCCACACACGCCCATCATTCCGCAACGATTCACTCATCAGCGTTAGCTTCGACTGATGATCGCCAGAGACAGGGATGCATGTCGGGTGAATCTGCGTATAGCACGGGTTGCCAAAAAATGCGCCACGCCGGTGCGCACGCCAAATCGCGCTGGTATTACATCCCTTAGCATTTGTGCTTAGGTAGAATACATTCCCATACCCACCGGTCGCGAGCACAACAGCATCAGCAATATGCGATTCGACCTTACCCGTTACCATATCGCGGGTGATAATCCCACGCGCTCGGCCATCAATCAGCACCAGATCCAGCATTTCGGTGCGTGGGTACATCTGCACCGCACCCAGGCCGATCTGGCGGCTAAGTGCCTGATACGCACCAAGCAACAACTGTTGGCCAGTTTGGCCACGTGCATAGAAGGTACGCGAGACCTGTGCGCCACCAAAGGAGCGATTATCCAAATAACCAGAATACTCGCGTGCAAATGGCACACCCTGTGCGACACATTGATCGATAATATTCAGACTAACTTGTGCAAGCCGGTAGACATTCGCCTCACGAGCACGAAAATCGCCACCTTTGATCGTGTCGTAGAACAGCCGATAAACGCTATCGCCGTCATTGCGGTAGTTCTTTGCGGCGTTGATACCGCCCTGTGCCGCAATCGAATGCGCGCGGCGTGGGCTATCCTGGTAGCAGAAGGCTTTGACGTTATAGCCGAGTTCGGCCATTGTTGCCGCCGCGGCTCCGCCCGCAAGCCCAGTACCCACCACAATCACAGTAAAGCGGCGTTTATTGGCTGGATTCACCAGCTTCATCTCGAATTTGTACTTCTCCCACTGCTTATCAATTGGGCCAGTAGGAGCTTTTGCGTCAAGCGTCGCCTCAACATATTCCATTGGGCGTCGCACGGCTGTTTGTGGGAGATCAGTTGTTGTCATATACCTTACCCTGCTTGACTTATCCTGTTTGAGTTAGCCAGCTTGTGTCATTACACCTTGATATACCCGAGCAAAACTGCCAGTGGAACCGATGAAAACCCGACGAAGAGCAGTATCGCCGAAAACAAGGCCAATCCACGGAAGAAGCCATTCGTTGTTGACCCATTCAGCCCGAGAGTCTGGAACATACTCCATACGCCATGAAACATGTGCATCGCAAGACATGCGACGGCGATGATATAGAATGCGACAATATAGGGATTCTGGAAGCCAAATACAAGGTTGTGGTACGCTTCGGGGTGGGTGATGCCTTGTAGGCTGGTTGTCATCCGATAATCGGGATGCACAACGCCAAAGGTGAGGTGTAACAGGTGGTAGATCAGAAACATGAAGATTGCTACGCCACCCCAGCGCAGCGTCAGTGATGCGAAACTAGCTTGGGCATTCTTTTTCTGGGTATATGCTACTGGGCGACCAACCTGCGCTTGCCGCGATAGCATAATCGCAGAATAGATATGCAGCAGAACTGCGCCAAGCAACACAATCCGAGCGATCCAGAGGAGTGTGCGCGCTGGTAAGAGTGGTTCACCTACGGTACGTAGGAACTCGGAATAGCTGTTGAATGCTTCAGGGCCGAGGAAGGCCTTGAGATTGCCGATCATATGGCCAATAACAAACCCATAACCAATGAAACCAGTGATCGCCATAACAAACTTCTTACCCACGGATGTGCGGTAGACGGCAATTGCAGCTGCCATACGGGTTTCCTTCTCACATGTTGTTCAAAACATAATACGAATGGTTCAATAGTAGCATATACAGCACAATAATGAGCGGCTATAATGAGCGGCTATAGTGTTGTCTGAGAAGAGTTTCACGAACCGCGCGTATTATAGATCAGCCACCCACGGTTGTCGATTGTATACCCAAGCCAGTATACACGCTACAGGTGTGGTATGGTATGATACCAGCAGGCAGAATTGCTAAGCGAAACAATCATATTCTATCACTCGAAAGTTCTATCATGAGCAGTTACCGCGCTTCTGGCGTTGATATTGAGGCAGGAACGACTGCAACCCAACTTATGGCTGCTGCTGTACGCTCAACACACACATCTGCGGTGTTAGCGGGAATGGGTGCGTTTGGTGGTTGCCTCGATCTTGGGCAGGCATTGGTTGGTAGTGGCATCCCCGCCGATGAGGTGGTGCTGGTTGCTTCGACAGACGGAGTTGGCACGAAGACATTGATCGCCGATGTACTTGGGCGCTACGACACTGTTGGGCAGGATCTTGTTCACCATTGTGTAAATGATATTCTTGTACAAGGTGCGCGGCCACTCTTCTTCATGGATTATTTTGCCACTGCTCGGCTTGATCCACCCCAGATAGCAACGATAGTGAGTGGGGTTGCTACGGCCTGCCGCAATCTTGGCTGTATTTTGTTGGGTGGGGAAACAGCTGAGATGCCGGATGTGTATCAAGCAGGTACATTTGATCTGGCTGGTACGATCATTGGTGTGGTTGCACGCTCTCAGATGTTGCCACAGCAGGTAGCGGTAGGCGATGTGTTAATTGCCTTTCCTTCAAATGGCCTGCATACAAATGGCTATTCGCTGGCTCGGCGGGCCTTTGCGGCCCGTGGCTATGAATGGAAGCCTGAGCCATTGGGTGGGTTATCGGTTGGTGAGGCGGCGCG
>JANLSE010000473.1:0-20482 GCA_031362265.1 Roseiflexaceae bacterium | reverse complement strand
GTGGATGCAGTAATTGGCGCAAGGAGTGCTGCACAGATCGCACCATGCGGTACATCGGCAACCCCACCTAATGGTGCCGCGATGCCATGAACAGCGCCCAGGCCAGCATTTGCGAGCGCCATGCCACTTAAGAGTGCTGCGGTAGCCAGATCGCTACGCGACTGTAGATTGGGCGTAGTAACAACTTGCCGGATCGAGCGTGCTGCGAGGCGCAACCCTTCACGGCACAAGCCATCGGTGAGCGGGTTTGCACGCCTGCCAACAAAGGCTTCGATCAGTTGTGTGAGTGCATCCATACCACACGCAGCAGTGACACTCGCTGGCACATCCATACTCAGCTCTGGATCAACCAACGCCAGGCGTGGTAAAAGCGACAGATCGCGGATGCTGGCCTTGGCCTTGTGCTGTGCTGAACGAATCACTGCATTACGCGTCGCCTCGCTGCCAGCCCCAGCCGTAGTAGGAACTGCAATCACTGGTAGTGCGGGGCGTTCCAGCTTCCGCCCAGCTCCGACTGCCTCCATGTAGTCCAGCGCGCCAGCCGTATTGACAGCCAGTGCCGCAATGGCTTTGCCGGTATCGATGACACTTCCGCCGCCAATCGCCACCACACAATCGCAGCCGGCCATACGCGCCAGTGCCGCAGCTGTCTCGACAGCAGCAACCTCTGGCTCGCCGCGCACCGCCACCTGGCCCACAATATTCCCGCCATCGAGCAGGCGCTCGGCACAGCGGGCGGCTGCATCGCCACGGGCGGCTGCGCCTGCCGAAACCACTAGAAACGCAGCTTCGCCGATCTCCGCAACAAGCTGTGGTAAGTCGGCACTGGTTCCAGCGCCGAGGATGATCCGATTTGCGGTGGTAAATTCAACCATAGGTGTACCTGTAGTGGGTTAGCGGTGCGGACTAAAGTCCGCACCGAGCAGGAAACCAACTCGACTACAGACCCGCTGCAGCACGCAATGCATCAATCCGGTCGAGCCGCTCCCATGGCAATTCGACATCAGTACGCCCGAAATGCCCATAGGCCGCTGTCTGGCGGTAGATTGGGCGCCGTAGGTCGAGATCGCGAATAATCGCACCTGGCCGTAGGTCGAACACATTATTGACGGCCTTGACAATCACCTCATCAGCAACCGTGCCGGTGCCAAAGGTCTCGCAGCTCACCGAAAGTGGGCGCGATACGCCAATCGCATACGATACTTGGAGCTCAAAGCGCTCTGCAAGGCCAGCTGCAACTACGTTCTTGGCGACCCAACGTGCCGCATAGGCAGCGCTGCGATCCACCTTGCTTGGATCTTTGCCACTGAACGCACCACCGCCATGGCGTGCTACACCGCCGTAGGTGTCCACAATGATTTTGCGCCCAGTCAGGCCACTATCACCCATCGGGCCACCAACCACAAAGCGCCCGGTTGGATTCACAAAATACTTGGTCTTCGAATCGAGCAGATCGCCTGGCACACATTGGTTAATCACATCCTCGATCACATCCTCGCGAATCTGCTCCTGGCTGACCTCAGCTGCATGCTGATTCGAGACGAGAACTGTGTCGACTCGCACTGGCCTACCACGACAATATTCAACTGTCACCTGGCTCTTGCCATCTGGCCGCAGGTAGGGTAGCGAACCATTCTTACGTAGGAGCGAGAGGCGTCGGCCAATCCGATGTGCTAATGCGATCGAGAGTGGCATATACTCAGGGGTTTCATTGCAGGCAAAACCAAACATCATGCCCTGATCACCCGCGCCGACAGCATCAACCTCGGCCTCAGTCATTGCGCCTGAACGCACCTCAAGTGCTTTGTCGACACCCATGGCAATATCGGGGGATTGGCCATGGATTGCGACCATGACACCACATGTGTCGGCGTCAAAACCATATGAGGCATCAATGTAGCCAATTTCCTTAACAGTATTACGTACAATTTCTTCGATCGGAATATACCCTTTTGCAAAGGTAACTTCGCCCAATACCACAATCAAACCAGTTGTTGTGGCTGTTTCAACTGCAACACGTGCGCGCGGGTCGTGGCTAAGAAATGCATCCAGAATAGCATCCGATACCTGATCGCACAGCTTATCTGGGTGGCCCTCTGTCACCGATTCCGAAGTGAAGAAGAACTGAGGGGAGTTCATGAATGTGGTGGACATAGCACTAATCCTTGTTATCAAATCTATTCATATCAGTTCACTGAACAAAGGAATAAAGGAACAAACATCCATATCTGCGAAGTGTTCGATACTACCTTCTTGTTCGCTTGTTCGCTTGTTCCCTTGTTCCGTTGTTCTCTTACTCTACGTTCCCTCTTCCCACGACGACAGATACTTCTCTTGATCGGCGGAGAGCGTGTCAATCTTGACACCCATCGCACGTAGCTTAAGCGCTGCGATCTCACGATCAACGGACTTCGGCAGTGAATGGACACCATGGGCAAGTTTACCCTGGTTGCGTAGCAAGAATTCGGCCGCAAGTGCCTGGTTGGCGAACGACATATCCATCACGGCGCTTGGGTGGCCCTCGGCGCTGGCCAGGTTGATCAGGCGGCCTTCGCCAAGCAGATTGATGCGGCGGCCATCCTTCAGAATATACTGATCAACAAAGGCACGTGGCTGGCGCTTTTCAACAGACAGAGCCTCCAGGTCGGGGATGTTGATTTCGACATTAAAGTGGCCGCTGTTTGCAACAATACAGCCATCCTTCATCACCGCAAAATCCTCGCCATCAATCACATGCTTATCGCCAGTAGCAGTAACCACAAAATCGGCAATCCGTACCGCGTCGATCATTGGCATCACGCGGAAGCCATCCATCGCAGCTTCCAATGCCTTAATTGGGTCGATTTCTGTAACAACAACCAGCGCACCCATGCCACGTGCACGCTCCGCAATACCACGTGAGCAGTAACCATAGCCGCCAACAACAAAGGTTTTGCCAGCGAGCAACACATTGGTGGCGCGGATGACACCATCCAAGGTGCTCTGACCCGTGCCATAGCGGTTATCAAACAAATGCTTGGTGTCGCTATCGTTCACCGCAATGACCGGGAACTTCAGCACGCCATCGGCGGCCATGGCCTTGAGCCGAATAACGCCCGTTGTGGTTTCTTCTGTACTACCAAGCATAGTGCTAATCAGATCCTGGCGATGCTTTAGCACACCCGAAACCAGATCGGCACCATCATCCATCGTGATATGCGGGTTATGGTCGAGTCCAGCCATCAGATGCTTGTAGTATGTATCATTATCTTCGCCCTTGATCGCAAAGACTGGGATTTCATCATGCTGAACCAGCGATGCGGCCACATCATCCTGTGTCGAGAGTGGGTTTGATGCCACCAGCACGACATCTGCCCCACCTAGCGCAAGGGTGCGCATGAGGTTGGCGGTCTCAGCAGTGACATGCAGACATGCCGAGACGCGTATTCCAGCCAACGGGCGATCTTTCTCAAAGCGCTCACGCAGCTGGCGCAGCACCGGCATCTCATTCTCAGCCCAGTCGATCCGTTTACGGCCCGTTTCGGCCTGGCTAAGATCCTTAACATCGAAATTACTCATCGGGTTCTCCTTGTTATACTCCACACATTGTAATATACCAGCCCTTGAACGGGCCTATTGTAACCACAAAGACACTGAGCCCTAATCTACTTGTATACTCTATGCCTCTGTGCCCTCTGTGGTAAAGCCGAAAAATGAAACTATAGCATAACTGTCTGGTTTGTACGCGCACTCTTCAGCAACGCCTCAATCGTTGCAAGGTTATCAAGTGTTTCGATCAGCGGCATTTCCGGCAGCCCGCTTGTACCATGGCCAGCCTGAATCAGTTGTGCGAATCCTTCGGCCTCCAATCGGTAATGATTCGTTGGCGCAATCTCAATGCGCTCCAATTGTGCAAAGTGGTTGCCACGCCATAGGCGGATATGCGTTGGCTGATCGGGATGCATAGTAAAGCACTGATCGATCTCAATGACACCATCATTACCAACGATTTGGACTTGTTGTTGAAAGCTAGCGCGGAAACTGCATGTAATTTGGGCGATCGCGCCATTTGGATATTCCACGGTCGCCGCGAGTGTTTCATCGACACCACTCTGCGACCAGCGGGCGGTGGCCCAAGCGCGCTGTGGGGTTTCGCCAATCAGCGCACGTGCCAAGTTAAGCGGGTAACAGCCAGCATCATAGAGTGCGCCGCCAGCGAGATCGGGATTCCAGCGTACATCGCCAGGCCGATCCAGACTAAAACTAAACCCTGCACGAATAAACTGAATAGCGCCAACTGCGCCAGAGCGAATAAGTTCTTGCAGCGCAATTGTGCGCGGATGGAAGCGATACATAAATGCTTCCATAAGCCAGACCTGGTTTGAGCGTGCGGCGGTGAACATTGCTTCTGCATCGGCGGCAGTTGCTGCAAGCGGCTTTTCACACAACACATGTTTACCGGCAGTGGCAGCATGAATGGCCCATTCGGCATGCATGCTATTAGGCAGCGCGATATAAACGGCTTGAACCTGCGGATCAGCGAGCAACGCCGCATACGAACTGTGCGCTACGGGAGCCCCGAGTTCGGCGGCAATCGCCTCAGCGCGCATAGGGTCGCGGCTAGCAACTGCGGCGAGGCGGCACTCCTGCGATTCACGCAGGCCGGCGGCGAATTTGCGCGAAATGCGCCCAGCGCCAATAATGCCCCAGTTTAGCATGGTATGGCCCTCAATTATGCACCAACCTGTTCGCCGAGTAGCGCATCAATCTCAGCAGAAAAACCAAATGCCGTTGTGTAGCGCGCGGCGAATTCGTTTGGTGTGTAGGTGTGTTCCTGTCCACCATGTAATTCAACACAGTATGCTGCTGCTAGTGCGGCAACACGCCCTGCGATGGGGAGTGGCAGTTTATGCTTAAGGCCAAAGACGACCCCGCCGAGATAAGCATCACCAGCTCCGGTTGGATCGAGTATCTTGCTAATGGGCGCAATTGGAATATGATGTACCGTTCCCTCATTGCGGTTGTCGTAGATCGTTGAACCTTCGGCGCCGCGCGTAAGCACGGTGAGTGGTGTAGAATCGATCAATTGCTGTTCGGTACGGCCAGTTTTCTGCGCCATCATCGCAAACTCGTAGTCGTTACCGATCAACAGGCTAGCGCCATTCAAACCAGACAAGATCTGATCAGCTTCGAGGCGCGGGGTTTGTTTACCTGGGTCGAATACGAATGGGATCTGGGCTGCGCGGCACTCACTTGCAGAACGTGCCATTGCTTCTGGATCAGTTGGTGAGATTATGACTAGATCGTTTGGAGTGAGTTCGAGATCGAGCAGAGAGAGGTAACGTGAGTGGGCCATGGCACCAGTATAGAACGCAACAATCTGGTTATTATCTTGATCGGTATTAAAAAAGCAGGAGGCAGTAAATTCGTTAGGAATTTCGGTAATAGCACTTGTATCAATCCCAACGCTCTGCATCCAGTTACGGTATTCGCCAAAATCCTGGCCGGCCGATGCACTTACCAGTGGGCGCTCACCCAGAAGCGCCAACGTGTAGGCAATATTGCCAGCGACACCACCACGCATGCGCTTCATCGAATCGACAAGGAAGCTGACGCTCAACATATGAACTTTGTCAGGGAGAATATGATCTTTAAAGAGGCCAGGGAAATTCATAATATAATCATATGCCAACGATCCAGTCACAACTATTCGCACAGGTATCTCCTTTTCAATGTCGCGCACCATTGATGGCCGCATTCCGGCAATCTACGGGCCTTATTCTAAATGATATTGTTCGCGCACCAAACGCGAGGTTTCGGCCAAAATAAGTAGTGCCTGTTCCGCAACTTCAGCACTCACACGCCCGAGCATATCACGTGGTGTGATTACCGTCTGGCGTAAGAGTTGATCCGTGTTAATACCTTTAGCATCCAGGGCTGTGAGCAGTGTGTCAATTCGCCGTAGAAGGGTCGCTGGCGTCTCACGTGCGATCGCCTCGGCATCAGCAGGCGCAATTCCTAAGCCAACCAACCCTCCATGATCCAAATAGGTAGCAAGCTCCGTAGCAGCAGCCAACAATCCACCTGGATATTGATACACATCTGCGATCAGAAGATCTGCAGATGTCTGCATCAGCCGCCCCCAATCCGCAGCACCACCAGCATATATTGCACGGCAACCACTCACACCACCCAGTACTAGGTCGATTTGGGCTTGAGCAAATTGCCAATCGATTGGTAAAAAAGAAAGGCCAATCGCATCCAGAAATGGTTCATCCAAACAAATAATCGTTGTCGCATATAATTCTGCGAGGCGGGCATTCTGCCAAGCCGCACGTAGACATAGGTGATGTGTTAGCGCCTCGAATAACATGGCGTCATAAATAAGTGGCCGCTGCTGCTCATCGGTAAGCTGGGCTGCGAGGCTGATTGGCCCTAAGAGCTGCCCTTTGAGCGCCAAAACACCACGCACTGTCTCGCGTTGGTGTGCCAATTCGCTTAACCCAGCGGCATCCTCCTCCGCAAGCGCTGCATACCCTAGATCATGTGTCAGGTAGGCGAGCTCTAGCCGATCAAGATCGCGTTCAGCCCGAACGCGATCAACATACATATGGCCACGCCCAGCATCAATCACTAGCCCGGGAAACCCAACAATCGCCTGCGCCAGGCTTTGCTCACGGAAGCTTCGCTGTGGCAATTGCGGCCAGGCCAAAAGCGCGCCCGTGTGACGCCGAACAACAGCTAGCGCCTGGCTAGGGCTGTGATGCGGCAAACTCCCCAGAAGCATTGGCAGTGCAGCAGTTGTAAAGTGCAGAGACATCCCTCATAGAAAAAGGCCACTTGCCACGCAAGAGGCCTCTTGAGAAAACCTCAGTTTCCAGCGCGTGATTATAGCATACGCTCTACGAGGCTGCAACCAACTTTTCGGGCGGCAGGAGTTCCACCAGTTCGGTCGATGAGCCAGATATCGGTCTTCGAGCCCATTGGTTGATGTGAAGATGTTGCTAGTTGGCAGCCTGCTTTGGTATACTAGTCGCACTTAAGCACTCAGTATCTCTAAAGGTTGATATGTTGTCACATCGATCTGCTGTTTGGGAAGAACGTTGGCATCCGCTGCGTGAAGAGTGGGTTATTATCGCGGCCCACCGCCAGAGCCGGCCCTGGCTTGGCGATGTTACTACTACACAGATTGAGCGGCCACCTAGCTATGATCAGAGCTGCTATTTGTGCCCAGGCAATGTGCGTGTGAGTGGCGCTTCCAACCCAGTGTACTCTGGAGTGTATGTCTTCGATAATGATCATCCCTGTGTCGGGCCGGATGCACCAGAATATATTCCGCCACCGGCACCATATCAGGCTCGACGCGCAGATGGCCTAGCGCGTGTGATTTGCTATTCACCGCGCCACGACCTGACCGTTGCCGAGATGTCGGTTCCCGAGATTACTCAGATTGTTGCTGCTTGGCAACGTGAAACCCGCAATTTTGGCGCTCGCCCAGGAATCAATCAGGTGCTGATCTTCGAGAACAAGGGCAATCTTGTTGGTGTGTCGAATCCCCACCCGCATGGCCAACTCTATGCAACCAATTTTACCTGGAAGACATTTGATACTGAGCATGCTGCCCAGCGGCGCTATCAGGTTGAGACAGGCCGCGCGCTTTTTGGAGACATCATTGCCGCTGAGCAGCAAGATGGCAGACGCATTCTCTTTGAGGATGAACATGCGATTGCATTTGTGCCCTATTTTGCGCGCTATGCGTATGAAGTCTATATCGCTCCCAAGCGCTGTGTAGCACATATTCATGCCCTGAATGATGCCGAGGCGCTTAGCCTTGCTGCGGCCATTCAGAATGTAACCGTGCGTTTCGATAACCTGTGGCGGCAATCATTCCCATATGTTATGCCACTTCATCAAGCGCCCACCGATGGCAATAGTTACGACGACTTTCATTTCTATATCGGTTTCCTGCCACCACTACGCCGCCCAAATACGCTCAAATATCTGGCCGGCCCGGAAATTGGTGGCGGTAACTTCCTTAGCGACACCGCGCCCGAAGAGAAGGCAGCCGAGCTACAGGCACAATCGATATTCCACTATACTGCCCTGCCAACTTAATAGTTTAAATAAATTGAGGCTCGCTATTCTCTGTTTAGTGTACTGGCACCAGCCATAGCAACTGGTATAGCTCAATGGTCAGCGTTCGATTCACGGCGCAGGCGTCGTTCATAGATTGCCTGCTCGGCGCTGGGCTGAGGCCGCAGCGCAGAGGAGATCCGTCGCCAGAGGCGTTCAAGTGTAACATGCGCCTGACGCCCGATCCAATCCGGATGCATCATGAACCGATTACCTGCCTAATCCACGCAGATATTCGCGACTCATACGCACACTCTCAATTGGTGGGCGCTGGCAGGCATCTTGCTCAACGATCAGGTATTCAGCGCCGTTTTTGTCAGCCGCAGCAATAATCGCGGGGATGTCGAGTGTCCCATGGCCAACCTCGGCAAATGTCCGATTCGGCTCGGGGGTCATGTCTTTCAGGTGGACAAGCGGCACACGGCCAGCGAGCTCTTGCAGTAGCGCAACTGGATCAAACCCAGCGAAGGTAGCCCAATAGACATCGATCTCGGCCTTAACATTGGCAGGATCGCTCTCATTCAAGAGGATATGCAGGCCAGTTGTGTCACCGAATCGCTTGAGCTCAAAGTCATGATGATGATAGGCAAAGCCAATTCCGGCCTTGGCACATGTGGCACCAATTGTATTCAGCCCTTTGGCGAGTGTGCGGTAGCCATCGGCATCAGGGCGCCGATCAGGCCCAAGCCAGGGGCATACTGCATAGCGTGCGCCAAGGGTCTGTAGTTCAGCAATGACGTTGGCGAGATCGCCCTCAAGACGGTCGATGGATGTGTGTGCGCTTGAAACCCGAAGGCCAATCCGATCACACTCTGCGCGCAGTTGTGCCGCTGTCAGGCCACCATAACCGGCTAATTCAACAACATCATAGCCAATAGCCTTGGCCGCCTCAAGTGTTCCGACAAAGTCCTTCGCTGCTTGATCCCGCAGTGTGTACAGTTGCAATCCAATTGGGCTTGCCATGGTGTTCTCCTCCGAATAATGAATGATAAAGATACGTTGGTGTCGTTTGGCTCAAACCAAGGCACGTACCCTACGCGCACGCTTCTACTACAAAACAATACGCGCCAAATGGTTCGAGTGTCAATTCCAGTGCCAACAATTCGTCGCGCCGCCAGATCGTGCGATTATGTTCGCGCCAAGCGCTTCCGCTGATCAATTCGTGTAATTGATAAGTTTCCTCTCGTAATGAAAGTGTGTCGATTGGCAGGCAAATCGTGATAGTTTGATGATGTGAGCTCACATTGAGCAGCCCAATCACATGCTCGGCTTCACATTGGCGCAGTACCGTAAAAACCCTGGTACTGTTACATGGAATAGCACGATACGAGGTTGCGCCACAACGAAGAACCGCATGATTACGCCTGATTGTGAGCACACGACTCATAGCGGCATACTCATCATGTTCCTGCCCAGCCCAAATCGATGGAATAAAACCACACATAACCATTCCTGCAAACAGCATACGGCTGATCCGTGAGCCGCGCATCCCATCGGCAAGTGGGTTTATCAGACGTGTGCGCTGGCTTTCAGTAAATGTGATCCGCTGAGCATCGGCTGGCAATGCCGTTGTATGATCCTCAAGCCATTCGCTCAATTCACTAGGTGTGATTCGACCAAGGGCTGTATGTACAAACATATGGTGAACAAGCTCATCAATCACGGCGTCGTGTACAAATGCACCAGCTGGGCCAGCCATATCACCGATCAATATGTGTCCTGGATATGCTTCCTGCATATATGAGCGCAACTCTAGCAGCAAGGCGATATGGCCAAGCTGCCCTGCGCTTGCCTGCGATGGCCGCCCACCATCCCAGTTCGCCAGCGGCTCGCGTGGTGTGATCGCCCGAAAACCATCGAGTTGATACTCTCGTAACAAGCGTACAGCTGCTGCAAAAATATATGCACGTAATTCAGTATTCGCCCAATCAAAGGCAACAATCTCTGGGCGGCCAGCAATAATGGCGAGCTGGCCGCGCATATCGCGGCAGAACCATGTTGGGTGTTCATACAGGAGCGGCGAATCGGGCGCGCAACCAAGGAGCGGCAGATCGAGTAGTACACGCATGCCATGATGATGGGCTTGTTCGATTAACGCCAGAAATGATTCCGCCGAACCAAGCGTTTGGTCGAATGTAGTCAAATCGCGTAGGGCATACAGATCGCCAGTGGCCTGCCAGTTCCCATCCCATAAATACTCATGTCCGGTTCCATAGACCCAGATCGGCATGAGACATAGCGTGTTAATGCCAAGCTCGCTCAGGTTAGTAATCTGCTCAGCCATTGCAGCAAAGCCGCCAAACAGCGCAGGATGGGTTTCATACAACACGGCATCACGCATGCTAATCGCCACTGGATGCGCCTGCACCACAAGATCTCGTAACCATGCTTGGCGAAACGCTAAGAGTGTTTCATACCAGGGTTCATAGAGTAGGAGCAGATTTTGGGTTTGGGCGACGAGTGTTGCCTCGCTCGCAAGCCAACCTGCGACACAGATTTCGTGTTGCAGCGTAACGGCATGCCCGTTACCCTCAAGCTGTGCAAGCGCCGCCTCTTGCTGACCACTATACCAGCATAATAAACTCTCATCGATTTCTGGATTATGAATGGCCATCAGCCCCGGAGTTGCAAGTGGGGCTGGCTCGATCGCACGGTTTTCACGTAGGCCAGGAGCAAAAAAGCGCCGCGGTAATACATCCAGGCGCTGCTCGGCAGCAACCTCAAGCGCAATTCGTGGGCGCACACTCGCGCTCGGAGCTTCAAAGCGGCAACTTTCCAATGCGCCAATTCGCATCCAGGGCCAACTCAAGCGCACACCACGTAAGCGAAGTGGATCCTCACCAACATTTTGTATTTGGGCTGAGCGCAGAATCAGTGAGCCTGTAACACGATACTGATCACGCACAATCAGCGGCCCAATCCCAATAACGATCGTGAGTGTGTGGGTTCCAGCCTGCTCACCGATCTGGTGCGTAAGGTAGCGGACAAATGCAAATTCGGCGAGCCACGGGCCATCACCAAGCCGCACATCAATACTTGGGCCAGGCTCGCCATAGCCAAGCAGATTCTGCTCACCAATTCGCCGCAACGCACGCAACCCGCCATCATTCGTGGAAAAAGCGATCTCAATCTCAGGCGTGCTGAAGCTAATTGTCTCGTGAATACGGCTCATGTGGCCAATTGTAGCATACTGTGGAGCGGCAAGCGCAAAAACACAGAACGCAAGAGCGCAGGAACGCAAAACGCAAAACGCAGAACACAAAACGCAAAGGCGCAAAGGCGCAAAGGAACAACCAACCTCTGTGTCTCCAAGTTTGCGTGTCTCCGTATCTCTGTGCCTCTGTGGTAAAAAGCGCAAGAGCGCAATGCTGTGCGCTGTGCGTTATCGTGGCTCACGCCGGCTCAGGGATTGTAACTAATTTATGGATTGGCGAGAAAACCAGCCAAAGGCAGGAGAGTAGAATACCGACTACAGCAACGGCAAGCGCTGCACGCAGGCCGATTGTCTCACCAAGGACACCACCAATAAGTGCGCCGATTGGTGCGACGCCACTGACAAGAAAGGTGCGGCTAGCACTGGCACGCCCCAGAAGATGATCAGGTGTCAGTGCTTGGCGCAGACTCGTCTCGGTAATGTCATAAACGACACCGCCGGTATCGCCGACTAATTGTGAGACGGCGAGCAGTGGCAGAGCCCAGACCCCGGCTGCGAGCGGAATACTCAGGTGTAGAAGAGCGCTGAATGTGAGTGCCCCCAAGAGCGTTCTGCCAATGCCAAAGCGGCGCGCAATTCGTTCGGCAAGGGCTGCGCCAAACAACGCGCCAACTCCGCCTAAGCCAATCAGGATGCCAACCGTAACCGGTGTGAAGCCTAGCTCCTGAATACCATACAACATATAGAGTGTACCAATAATTGCGCCAAATAGATTGGTTGTAACCGCCACACCAAGCAGTGGCCGTAGGGTTGCATTCCCAAATACAAAGCGCATGCCACCAGCAATTTCCTGCCAGATATGCTGTTCTGTGGCCGGTTGTGGGGCTGGTTCCTGAGCCTGAATGCTCCAGATGCTTACCGCCGAGACCAAAAATGAGAGCGCATCGAGAAGGATCGCGAGCGGTCCGCTGATCAACTGAACGAGTGCTCCACCTGCGCCAGGCCCAACAATTTCGGCCAATGATACACTCATCCCAAGTTTGCTATTCGCATCTACCAAGCGATCACGTGGCACCAGGGTTGGCAATGCCGCGTGGTAGGCAGTATCAAAGAAGATGCCGAGCGCACCATTTAGAAAAGCCACCAGATACAGCTGTTCAATCTGTAAAAGCCCGATCACAAACGTAACTGGAATCGAGCATAATAGGAGTGCGCGGCCAATATCAGTTGAAATCAAAATCGGGCGGCGGCGTAGACGATCAACCCAGGCGCCAGCCGGAAGGCCAACAATTAATGCAGGAAGCGTCGCAAGTGCTGTCAATATTCCAAGTTGTGTAGGGGTTGCTCGCAATATCAAAATCGCCGTCAATGCCAGCGCGGCACTGCCGATATGCGAACCAAACTGCGAGATGGTCTGGCCAATCCACAGTCTTGTGAAGTCGTAAGCGCGTGATGGCATGTTGAATCTCCTTAAGCCGCCCGCATGAAATAACTTGTGTAGGTGTTATTTCATTAGTCTTTCCGGTACTGCCAAGTGTGATTGTGCGCTCCCACATGCCAGGGAGTGTTGAAATAGGTGTGGTAGCCCCGGGCTGGGGATGAAAGTAGGTCCTGGGAAATCTGGGAATCCCTGCCCGAGATTGATTGCCTGATAGCGTTGTGCGAGTGCACTCATCTCGGCAAAAATCGATGTTGAAAAGCCAGTGATACGCCGAGATTGCATGTGTTGCACACGCCCTCCTGAGCCAATACTACCTAGCGCCATGATTCTAACTATAACAGCAATTCCACGACTTGTTGATAGGCTTCTTTGACTTTAGGAACATTGAGTATAATGCCTCAACAAGAAACTATTCTTTGGAGCTTGGATTAAAGGAGTAGACCAATGGGATCAACGACATGGGATGCGTTGCCAGTGCTGGATCTGGCACGTTTTGAAGCCGATAGCGCCACTCGCGAGGCATTTTTAGCAGAACTGCGCCGCACCGCATATGATCTTGGCTTTTTCTATGTGACCGGTCATGGAGTTGATCAGCAATTGATCGACCAGGTACTCACTATTTCGCGACGTTTCTTTGCGCTTCCTGCGGAGCAGAAACTCACGATTGAGATGGTCAATTCACCGCATTTCCGGGGCTATAATCGCCAGGGGATGGAGTTTACACGTGGCGCACGCGATTGGCGTGAGCAGGTGGATTTTGGTGCAGAACGGCCCGCCCTGGTTTGGGATTCGGAGCTGCCACCCTGGCGGCGACTGCAAGGGCCAAACCAGTGGCCAGATGCGCTACCAGAACTACGTGCGACCATTCTGCAATATCAGAGTGCTGTTATTGATCTGGCGATCCGGATGGTCAAAATCTTCTCGGTTGCGCTCGGCCAATCGGCGGATGTGTTCGAGCAAATTTATACACCACAGCCGCATCATCTGCTGAAGATCATTCGTTACCCAGGCCGTGATTCCACCGAGAGTGATCAGGGGGTTGGTGCACATAAGGATGGTGGCTTTGTAACGGTGCTGCTACAGGAGAAGCAGGAAGGGCTTCAAGTGGATCACGAGGGCACATGGATTAGTGCACCACCAAAACCTGGCACATTTGTGATCAATATTGGTGAGGTCTTGGAGCTTGCCTCGAACGGCTATCTGCGCGCCAATATACACCGTGTTGTCACACCACCGGCTGGCAGCGATCGACTCTCGGTCGCATTCTTCTTTGGTGCCCGGCTCGATTCGACGGTACCGCTATTGACGCTACCCGCCGATCTTGCGGAGCATTCGCGTGGGGTTACTCAGGATCCATTGAACCCACTCTTCCGCGATATTGGCAAGAATCACCTCAAGAGCCGCCTCCGGTCGCACCCGGATGTTGCCCAGCGCCATCACGCCGATCTACTGGAGGAACCTGCTGCAGTGCGCTGACAACGCAAAGACGCAAGGGCGCAAAGACGCAAAAATATAAAGGAACAATTAACCTCGGTATCTCCTTGTCTCCTTGTCTCCTTGTCTCCTTGTCTCCTTGTCTCTGTGTTTCCGTGGTGAGAAAATCGCTTATTCGGCTTCCTTAGCCTTACGGAACATACGCCTAGCGACGCTCATGCGATGCACTTCGGAGGGGCCATCGTAAATGCGGAATGCGCGTGATTCGCGGTAGAAATCGGAAAGCGGAAGATCTTCGGAAATGCCGAGCGCCCCGCAGATTTGCAATGCTCGGTCGATCACCCGATCGACTGTCTCGGAGACAAAGACCTTGGCCATGCTGGTTTCGTTACGCGCCGGGTGACCTTGGTCCAATAGCCATGCCGCATGCCAGACCATCAGGCGGGCAGCATGTAATTCGATCTGCGAATCGGCGAGTGGGAATTGCACACCCTGGTGTTGCGCGAGGCGCGCACCAAATGAGGATCGTTTGGCCGCGTGCTCAATTGCATACTCAAGTGCGCGGCGGGCGATCCCCATCCAGCGCATACAATGGGTGAGCCGCGCAGGCGAGAGGCGTACCTGGGCGTAGTCGAATCCGCGTCCAACTTCCCCTAGCACGGCATCTGCGCCGACCTCACAATCAACGAAGCCGACTTCACAGTGACCACCAATCACCATGCGATCCAAGGTTGGCACCTTGCGCTCAATAAAATAGCCGGGTGTTTCAGCATCAACCAAGAACATTGTTGCGCCACCGCGTTGATGGACATCTAAATCGCCTGTGCGCGCCATAACGATCACAAATGCAGCCCCTTGCGCACCGGTAATGAACCACTTGCGGCCATTAATAACCCAGCGATCGCCCTTTTGCTCGGCGGTTGTGAGCAACAGTGATGGATCGGCACCAGCACCAGGAGCAGGCTCTGTCATCGCAAAGGCCGAGCGTGTCGCCCCTGTCGTCAATGGCTTCAGGAAGCGCTCTTGCTGGGCTGGCGTTGCAACCTGTGCGAGCAGATGCATGTTGCCTTCATCCGGTGCAGAACAGTTCATTGCCATTGGCCCAAGTAACGAACGACCAGCCTCTTCAAAGATCACCGCACAAGTGCGCCAATCGAGGCCCATACCACCCCAGGCTACACCCATCTGTGGTAAGAATAGGCCAGCTGTGCGCGCCATGGCATGTAACTCTGCACGAAGAATATTCCACGACACTAAATCGCTCGGGATCTCGCGCTCAAGCGGGATGATATTGTCATCAATAAAGCGGCGAGTGCGCTCCTGTAACGCCAGAGTTTCTGGGCTGAGAGTGAAATCCATGAATGGCCTCCATTATGTGAGCATTGGAGCGACGGAACGATGGAATGCACAGTGCATAGCGCACAGCAGAATCTTTTTGGGAAACCCGGTTATTGATCTATAATCGCCAGCAGATATGTTATTTGTATTCTAGCGTATTGCGGCGTGCTGTTCAACTATATAGCGCAAGAGCGCAAGAACGCAAGAGCGTAGGAACGCAAGTGCGCAAGAACGCAAGAACGCGAGATTAGCATGTGGCAATTATGCGCTATGCGCTAGGATAGGGCTATGCAATTATACGATGTCGAAATTCGCTACCATACAGGAATTCCAGTACGCGATGGGCTTGTACTCTCAGCGAACCTATTCCTTCCGGTGGCACGCCACTCTGGTGAGCAGTTCCCTGCGATATTAGAGATGATCCCCTATCGTAAGGACGATTGGCGCTATCCTGCCGATCACACACGTATGCGTTATTTCGCCGAGCGTGGCTTTGTTGGTTGCCGTTTGGATATTCGTGGCACTGGGAGCAGCCCAGGGATTGCGCTCGATGAATACACACTTGCGGAGACTCAGGATGGCTACGATGCAGTTGCGTGGTTGGCCGCACAGCCATGGTGTAATGGCAACATAGGGATGTGGGGTATTAGTTATGGCGGCTTCACTGCAATTCAGGTTGCTATGATGCAGCCGCCAGCTCTCAAAGCAATTATCCCGATGTATGCAACCGATGATCGCTACCTCGATGATGTTCACTATATAGGAGGCTGCCTGACGGCAAGTGAGTGCGCGCAATATGCGGTGGCTCAAATTGCCATGAATGCACTACCACCCAAGCTTGAGTACGCCGGCGCGGCATGGGCTGATCAGTGGAAGCAGCGCTTAGGCCAGACGCCGCCCTGGCTACTGGAATGGCTGCGCCAACAGACCGATGGCCCCTACTGGCGCGGCGGTTCATTGGCCCATGATTATACGCGCATACGCTGTGCAATCTTCCATATTGGTGGTTGGGCCGATAGTTATGTAGGCTCAGTATTACGCATGCAGGAACATTGTGTAAATGCGCCACGTAAGGCATTGATTGGCCCGTGGATCCATTCACTCCCCGATAGCGCCTACCCCGCCCCAAATGTCGATTACTTGGCAGAGATGGTGCGCTTCTTCGATTTCTGGCTAAAAGGCGAAGCAAATGGTGTGATGGATGAGCCACTGGTTATATTCTTTCGCCAGGAATACACTCCTCCCGAGGCCTTCCCAACCCAGGTGAATGGCAGCTGGCAGAGCGAGGCGTGCTACCCAATCACGCGTTCACAGCCGCACACACTGTTCCTTGGCGAGAGAAGCCTACAAGCACAGCCGCCTGCCAACAATGGTAGTATTTCGTACCAACACCGGCCAACCCATGGCACCCATGCCGCATTGTGCTATGGTGCAGGTAGTTCACCAAATGGCCTCGCACGCGATCTGCGCCCAGATGAAGCGCTCATCCCGACCTTCACAACCACAGCACTGGCCGAATCGCTCGATGTGATTGGCGTGCCTGAGGCAATTCTATATCTGAGTTGCAGTGCGCCGGTGGCGCATGTCGTTGTGCGGCTCACCGATGTCGCGCTGGATGGCACCTCGGCGCATGTGTGTACTGGCATCCTGAATCTCACCCATCGCACAAGCCATAGCGAGCCAACGCCACTTGTACCAGGTGAGATCTATGCGGTACGTGTGCCATTGCGGGCGATTGGGTATCGCTTCCTGGCAGGCCATCGCATCCGGCTGAGTGTCGCAAGCGGTTACTGGCCTGTGATTTGGCCTTCACCATTCCATGCTGAATATACTCTGCATGTTGGGGTGGAACAGCCATCGCAGTTGATTCTTCCAGCTGTGCCATTCGATCCAACGAGCCAAACACCCCATCTGGACATCCTCAACCCTGAGCAAGGGGCGGATACAAGCCATGATCCAGCCAGCATCTGGCAGATTATCGAAGATGTGCTACGCCAAAGTGTAACGGTTGTGATCGCAGGCGCAGATGTAACTGAGCTTCCAGATCAGTGTAGCCTGGCAACCTATGAGCGACTTGAACTGACAGCCTATCACCATGATCCGGCACATGCCTCGATGAAACAGGAGGCGCGTTACGAATTACACGACCACGGCTATCAGATTCGGGTACGCAGCGCTGGCACGCTACGAAGCACGGTTGACAGTTTGCATGTCGATCTCACACTTGAGGTTCACCTGAATGAGAACCTCTTCTTCCAACGCTCGTGGATCGAGTCATTGCCGCGTCAGCTCGTATGATACTATATTTTCCAGTATGTTTACTTAAGTCCACTGTTCTTTCTCTAGCACAATGGAGGCTCTAACGTGTCTACTACCCTACCACAGCGCGCCAATGTTGCGCGTGAGCACACATGGGATCTGGAAAGCATTTTTACCACAATCGAGTCATGGGAGCAAACATTCGCGCAGGTGGAGGCTGATCTGCCTGGGCTAGCACAGTTCCAGGGGCGGCTGGGTGAATCAGGCGCAACACTATTGGACTGGTTTCAGCAGAGTGAAGCTCTCACCCAACTGGCTTACAAGCTGTATGTGTATGCACGCCTGGGCTTCGATGTTAACACCGGTAACCAGCAACAGGGCGCATTGGTTGGGCGTACCCAAGGCCTGATGGCGCGCGTTGCAGCTGCGACAGCGTTTGCTGAACCAGAATTGCTCACGCTGTCGAAAGATGATGTCTTAGATTTACTCGACATAACTCCAGATTTGGCAATCTACCGGCACTACTTAGATGATTTATATCGTCAGCAGGCGCATGTGCGCTCAGCGGAGGTTGAGGAGTTACTGGCCCAAGCGGATGAGCCATTTGGCACACCCTATAATGCCTATGGGGTACTGGCCGATAGTGATATGCCATATGTTGCAGCGAACGATTCCCAGGGGATTACCCACCCAGTGGCACGTGGCACATTCGATGGATTACTGGAGAGTGCCGACCGTACGCTACGTAAGAATGCTTGGGAATCGTATACAGGTGCGTTTCTTGGCATGAAGAACACGATGGCAGCATTGATGGCCGGGAATGTGCGCACCAATATTTTCCGTGCGCGGGCACGCCGCCACGAAAGCGCCTTGGAAGCGGCACTCCATGCTGGCAATGTTCCGCTGGCAGTTTATGAGAATGTGCTCGATGCCTATGATCGCCATCGGCCACTCTGGCATCGCTATTGGGATATTCGGCGGCGCGCACTTGGCCTGGAACAACTGGCAGGCTACGATATTTTTGCGCCATTGATCAGTGAACAGGTTCATGTGCCATTTGCGCAGTCTGTCGATTGGATCTGCGCGGGTATGGCACCACTCGGTACAGATTATGTGGAAATCATGCGGCGTGGCCTGCTTGAGCAGCGCTGGGTCGATATTTACCCAAATGTCGGGAAGCGCAATGGAGCTTATTCAAGTGGTACCTATGGCACACATCCCTTTATTCTGATGAGCTACCATGACTCAATTGGCAGTATGAGCACATTGGCACATGAACTTGGCCATTCAATGCATTCTTATTACTCACGACACGATCAGCCCTTCATCTATAGCCGCTACACACTGTTTGTTGCCGAAGTAGCCTCAAACTTCAATCAAGCCTTGGTTCGAAGTTACCTGACGAAGGTCAATACCGAGCGCACCTTTCAGATCAATCTGATCGAGGAGGCCATGCGCAATTTCCATCGTTACCTGTTTATTATGCCAATTCTTGCCAAGTATGAACGTGCTGTCCATGAGCGCGTTGAGCAAGGGCAAGCCCTTACCGCCGATGGCATGTCAGATCTACTGGCAGACCTACTCCGTGCTGGCTATGGCCCAGCCGTGGCAGTTGATACTCAACGAGATGGGATCACATGGGCACAGTTCCAACATATGTATATGAACTTCTATGTCTTTCAGTATGCTTCAGGTATTGCAGCTGCCAATGCACTCTCGGTGCCAATTGCGGCAGGTGATACCGCTGCCGTAGGGCGTTACCGCAAGTTCCTGAGTGCTGGTGGTTCGCTCTACCCACTCGATGCGCTTAAAGTCGCAGGGATCGACATGACCGCACCAGAGGCCATGGATCGTGCCTTTAGTGTACTGGCCGGGTTTGTGGATCGGCTGGAGAAGCTGGTGTAGAGAACGTTCAATTGAAACGATAGTGAGATGCAATTATCACTAAGTCGCACTACCTGAGGGGCAGTAGCCATGATACACTCCGATTCAATTCCAAGCTGATATGCACATGTTTCGCATTGACTGCTAGTTGATCGTGCAACATTGCGGCTCTGCAGAAAGGGAGGTCTTATGCGACAGCGCCTCATGCTTCTCGTAATCGCTCTGCTTCTGATCGCCACCCCACAGGCAGCCCTTCCGCGCACAATAATCCTTGCCAGCGTACAGGCTCCTGTGCTGAAATGGGCCTATGGTGGATGTACCTCATTCTGCCAAACCGGTTGGTATTCCTCACCAGCGGTTGTCAAGCTGAATAACGACACGCAGCCAGATGTCATTTGGGGCTCGTACGATGTCGTTTCGCTTAATGGTGCTACCGGCGCGCTCCAATGGCGTGCAACCAATGGTAGTCGTGTCTGGCCAGGGATTGCCATAGCGGATCTGACCGGCGATGGCCCACAAGAGGTACTGGTTGGGCGTGGTAATAACCAGGTGACTGCCTACCGTGCCGATGGGAGTGTGCTGTGGACGGTCAACCCATTTGCGGCTGGCACCGAGGTGCGCACCTTGGCAGTCTCCGATCTGGAGAACGATGGCCAATATGAGGTTATTGCAGGGCGTGCCGGGAGTGGTGCAACCCGCCAGTTAAGTGTGATCCAAGCGAATGGCAGTGTTCGTGCTGGTTGGCCTGCGCGCCGTGATGGTGAGGCTGGCTTTGGCTGGGGCATGTATAACGAGAATGTGGTTGTGGCCGATTTCAATAATGATGGGCTACGTGAGTTATTTGGCCCAACCGACACCCA
>JANLSE010000454.1:0-9470 GCA_031362265.1 Roseiflexaceae bacterium | reverse complement strand
CTTCGTCCTCGGCGGCAAAATGGGCTACGCCACTACGGGCATTATGAGTCATTGCGCCGCCCAATTCCTCGAAACCAACCTCCTCACCAGTCACAGTCTTGATCACATCTGGCCCAGTAATAAACATCTGGGAGCTGCCTTTGACCATCATAATGAAATCGGTCATGGCAGGTGAATAGACCGCGCCTCCCGCACATGGCCCGGCGATCAGTGAGATTTGTGGTACAACCCCAGAAGCCATAACATTGCGGTAGAAGATCTCGGCATAGCCACCCAAACTCACCACGCCCTCTTGAATCCGCGCTCCGCCTGAGTCGTTCAGCCCAATACATGGCACGCCCATACGGATCGATAGATCCATGACCTTGCAGATTTTTTCCGCGAAAACCTCGCCAAGTGAGCCGCCAAACACAGTAAAATCTTGTGAGAATACACACACCTCACGACCTTCGACCATTCCGTGGCCAGTAATGACACCATCACCCAGCGGTTTCTGGCGATCCATGCCAAACGCATTGGTACGGTGAACGGCAAATGCATCCAATTCGACAAATGAGCCAGGATCGAGCAGTAAATCGATCCGCTCCCGCGCAGTAAGCTTGCCACGCGCATGCTGCTTCTCGGCGGCTTGTAAATCCGTGCTACGGGCCAATTCGCGTCGGCGGCGCAGTTCGTTAATGCGTTCGGATGTGGTTTTCATAGGGAGTCCTTTTTAGCGCAAGAGCGCAAGAGCGCAGAAGCGCAGAAGCGATAACCTATTTCAATGTTCCAAGATTCATTTTGAAATGCTATCTAGTAGGCGTGTTGCTGCTTCAACGACGGTCATGTTTCCATCCAGAACGGCTTGCTCAATAAGCGGGAGTTGGCTCGCAATTGCCACATCTTGGTAGAAACGGCGCTCTAGTTCGGATTGAATCAGGGTATGTAACCATTCACGGGTTTGTTCTTTACGGCGGGAATCGAACCAGCCTTGGGTCTGGCCTATCTGGTGGAATTGCTCAATCGTTTCCCAGAGTTCAGGTAGACCAATGCCTGTTTGCGTAGAGCAGGTTTGGACACGTGTTGGCCACTGGCTATTATGGGCAAGATAGCGCAGCGCGCGGCTATATTCGGCAGCGGCAGCAAGTGCGTGTTCGCGGTTATCGCCATCGGCTTTGGTAATGACAATCAGATCGGCAAGTTCAACGATCCCCTTTTTGATCGCCTGAAGCTCATCGCCAGCACCAGCTAATGCAAGCAGCACAAAGCAATCGGTCATGGATTTTACCGCTGTTTCGCTCTGGCCAACACCCACGGTTTCAACAAGTACAATAGTGTATCCGGCCGCCTCACACACAATGATACTCTCACGGGTTTTGCGGGTTACCCCGCCGAGTGTGCCACCGGTTGGCGAAGGGCGGATAAATGCATTAGGCGCATGGCTCAGGCGTGCCATTCGCGTCTTGTCGCCCAGGATGCTGCCATGTGTCTGGCTGCTGCTGGGATCCACCGCCAGAACCGCGACATGCAGCCCCTGCTCACATAACTGCATGCCAAGCGCTTCAATCAATGTACTCTTGCCAACCCCCGGCACACCAGTGATTCCAATACGGAGTGAATTGCCGCTGTGCGGGATCAGCCCGCGTAATACAGTCTGAGCCAGCTCGCGGTGCTGGGTCGCTTCACTCTCGATCAGCGTGATGGCACGCCCGAGCAGTGCACGATCACCACTGAGCACACCCTGAATGTACTGTTCAGCGCTTGGCAGGCGGCGTGGGTTGTCGGAGGAGGGATTGAGCATAGTGTTGAACGCAAGAACGCAAGAACGCAAGAACGCAAGAGGATGGGTTGTTTTGCGCTATGCGCTATGCGCTATGCGCTCACATGCTCACATGCTCATTCAGTTTTTCCAACAATTCTTTTGCAGCCTGTGGAATAACCGTGCCAGGGCCGAAAATCGCTGCGGCGCCATGTTCGCGTAGGAAGGCGTAATCCTGCGGTGGGATCACCCCGCCAATCACAACCATGATATCCTCACGACCATGCTGGCGTAATTCTTGCATTAGTTGCGGCAGCAGTGTTTTATGCCCAGCTGCAAGTGAGCTGATGCCGACAATATGGACATCATTTTCGACAGCTTGCCGCGCGACTTCGGCGGGAGTCTGGAAGAGTGGCCCAATATCGACATCAAAGCCCAGATCGGCAAATGCGGTGGCAATTACACGAGCACCCCGATCATGGCCATCCTGCCCGATCTTGGCGACCAAAATACGTGGGCGGCGCCCTTCGCGAGCAGCAAAAGCGTCACTGAGGGCACGCACCTCCTGGATCGGTGGTGCTTCGCCATAGGCCGTGCGGTAAATGCCGCCAATCGACTTAGTCTCGGCATGGTGACGCCCAAACGCCCGCTCCATGGCATCCGAGATTTCTCCCAGGCTCGCACGGGCACGAGCAGCTTCCACGGCGAATGCGAGCAGATTGCCCTCGCCTGTACTGGCGCATGTGCTGAGCGCATTCAGCGTAGCCTGTGTACGTGGCTCATCGCGATTCGCACGTAATGTTTGTAGGCGGCTGACCTGCGCTGCGCGCACTGCGCTTGTGTCCACCTCCAGAATCGAGATATTGGCCTGCTCATCAACACGATATTTATTGACGCCAACTATTGTCTCTTGGCCAGAATCGATCTGGGCCTGGCGCCATGCAGCGGCTTCTTCAATACGCGCCTTGGGCAAGCCACTTGCGAGCGCCTTGGCCATGCCACCCAACGATTCAATCTCTTCAATATGTGCCCATGCCCGCCGCATCAAGGTGTCGGTGAGATACTCGACATAATACGAGCCGCCAAATGGATCAACGACACGACAGATATCGGTTTCATTCTGCAGAAATAGCTGGGTATTGCGCGCAATGCGTGCCGAGAAATCGGTAGGGAGCGCAAGTGCTTCATCGAGTGCATTAGTGTGGAGCGATTGAGTATGCCCGAGCACAGCAGCCATGGCCTCAACACAGGTGCGCATCACATTATTGAATGGATCCTGTTCGGTGAGGCTCCAGCCGGATGTCTGACAGTGGGTGCGCAACGCCATGGATTTAGGGTTGCTAGGGTCGAACTGTTGGACAATTTTGGCCCACAGCAGGCGCGCGGCACGCATTTTGGCAACTTCCATAAAGAAATGCATGCCAATCGCCCAGAAGAATGAGATACGTGGCGCGAACCTATCGACCGACATTCCGGCACGGATACCAGTGCGCAGATATTCAAGGCCATCGGCGAGTGTGTAGCCCAACTCGAGATCAGCCGTGGCACCCGCTTCTTGCATATGGTAGCCAGAAACGCTAATGCTATTAAATTTGGGCATATGCTGTGCGGTATAGGCGAAGATATCGCCAACAATGCGCATTGAGTGTTCGGGCGGGTAGATGTAGGTGTTACGCACCATATATTCTTTAAGGATATCATTCTGGATGGTGCCGGTGAGTTTGTGTTGCGGCACGCCCTGTTCTTCAGCAGCAACAATATAGAAGGCGAGAATCGGGATGACCGCGCCATTCATGGTCATCGAGACCGACATCTGGTCAAGTGGGATTCCATCAAAGAGAATCTGCATGTCGAGGATACTATCGATTGCCACGCCAGCTTTGCCAACATCACCTACCACCCGTGGGTGATCCGAATCGTAGCCACGATGCGTTGCCAGATCAAATGCAACCGACAGGCCCTTCTGACCAGCGGCGAGGTTGCGGCGGTAGAAGGCATTGCTCTCCTCGGCGGTCGAAAACCCCGCATATTGGCGGATCGTCCATGGCCGTTGTACATACATAGTTGCATGTGGGCCGCGCAAAAACGGCGGAATGCCAGCTGTGAAGCCAAGATGTTCGAGGTTGGCCAAATCCGCAGCGGTATAGAGTGTCTTAAGATCGATCTGTTCGGCCGTACGCCATAGCTCAGCTGCCGCGTGCGGGCCGTTCGCAGCAATCGGTGGGCTATATGGTATCTGGGTGAAATCGGGGTTCATACGTAACTCCGGTCGTGCGACGATACTCTTATTTACCACAGAGCGCACAGAGACACTGAGAATAGGATACAGGAGTCTAGGCTGTATTTACCAGATAGCTGACACCCTTTGTGCGCCGACCTTTGCACATAGGGGGATCTTCAGTTCTCTGTGTCTCAGTGTCCTCTGTGGTGTATTATTTCCGCATTTCCATGCCACCATCGCGCTCGATTTCCTGAAAGAACTGCCAAGCACGGCGGGCGAATTGATCGGTCAGTGCCTCGATATACCACGCGCCGCCAGCCGGGTCGATCACCTGACCGAGGTGACTCTCTTCGCGCAGTAGATGCTGGGTATTGAGCGCCATCCGCAGTGAGAAGGCATCTGGCATGCGGAATGCAGCATCAAATGGTGTGATTTCTAAACTATCGACACCACCCAGTGCTGCGGCAAATGCGGCTACAGTTGCACGCAGCATGTTATTGTGCGGCTCGCTGCTTGTGTTATCACGTAGTGCACTGCGCCCATGAATTGTCGCGTGGGCAATATCTGCTGGCACGCCAAAGGCACTTGCGGCATGCGCCCAGAGCATACGGGCTGCACGTAGCTTGGCGATCTCAATAAAGATCTGGGTTCCGATAGCAAAACAGAAACGCACTTGCGGTACCGCAAGCTCTATTGGTATTCCAACTGCTGCCAGCGCCCGTAGTTGTGCAACCGCGCTTGCGAGTGCATAGCCAAGCTCCTCGGTTGCGCTTGCGCCTGCCTCGTGATACACACTGCCATCGGCCTGAATCGTTGCCATCTGCGGGGCATGCTGGCTAGCCCAGCGCGTTGCTTCTGCAAGTGCAGTATAGGCTTGTGGAAGATCGAGCGTACCGCCTGCATGCCGGAGCGCAAATGGATCGGCACCAATCGCCCCACGAATCCTGCCGCCTAACCGTTGGAGGAGTGCTAGGCTTTCGGTTGGCGCGCATACGATAAACAGACCAATTGCAGTGGGATCGATCCCTGTAAGCATCTCCGCGAGGGCATCCGCGCTGGTTGGTGCCAGATCGAGTGCGGTCGCGCCGCGTTGGAGTGCGCTATGGGCCAGCAGATTTGTGGATGCTGGATCTGCGGCGCGGATGGATTGGCAGATCAGCCATGGGCCATCGGCAGGAATGCTTGTGTGGCTGCCACGCAAAAAGGGTGCTTGGCCCGGGAGTGTTTCAACAGCCGGGAGATCAGCGTCTGAAGGCCAATAGATCGGCTGGCGCTTGATCCCTTCAGCCGTAGTGGAGAGCAAGGTCTTAAATGCGGCTGCGCCAAGCTCGCCCTCGGCTACCCGCCGCCAATCGGCTGGCGTTGCTGGTGCAAAGCCTGATAGGAGGTGTGGGTTTGGGGAGCGAGTGTCGGTGCTCATGGTGGTTCCTTTATTCAGTTGCGGTTGCGCCTGCGGTTCCCTTGCTAGGGCTGCGCGTCCAGACCATGTTCCCTTGTTGGAGTTGCACCCAGACCGCGTTACCTTGCCGGGGCTGCGCGCCCCAGACCCGCGGTTAAGGGGCCTCAGGCCGGGGCGCCCTCTGGGCCACAACCCCCGACCAGGCGCTACGCCCTGGACCCGTGCATGATGCCTTCCTCAGTTGTATACTCTGTGGCATATGCCCACTGCACACGGTTGTTGGTGGTTACATTGGAATGTGGATTGTTATTCTAACCATAATTATTTGGGTGTCTATTAAGTATAACTATAACGCAAGTATAGCATGGGTATAATGGCATGCAGCGATGGGCTGTGTGATACACCTACGTTCGCTGGATGGCGATGCCTACGCGGACTTGTATACTAGGCATCTATGATGTGTTACGATATGCCAAGATTCGCAAGGCACCGAGGGCTACAACTATGTTCTCACTAACGGATCATCCGCATCGACGCTATAACCCGCTTATGCAGGAGTGGGTGTTGGTATCGCCACACCGCACCAAGCGTCCGTGGCAGGGCCAGCTTGAGACTCCGCCACCCGATACGCGGCCAATCTACGATCCACAATGCTACCTCTGCCCAGGTAATGCGCGTGCGGGTGGGTTTACAAACCCAGCATATGAATCGACCTTTGTCTTTACGAATGATTTTGCCGCGCTGTTGCCAGATTCGCCACCAGGAGGAGCGCACTCACATGCATTACTTCAGGCGGTCAGTGAGCGTGGCACCAGCCGGGTGATCTGCTATAGCCCACGCCATAATCTTGGGATGGCACAATTGAGCATTACCGAACTGCGAGCGGTGGTCGATCTCTGGGCCGAACAGTATCTGGAGATTGGCGCCATGCCACAGATCGGCTATGTGCAAATTTTCGAGAATCGGGGTGCCATGATGGGTTCTAGCAACCCGCACCCGCATGGCCAGATCTGGGCCACCGAGCGCGTGCCATCGATTGTGCAGCGTGAGCAGGATTCACAACTTGAGTATTATGCTGCCCAGAGCCGCTCACTACTGGCCGATTATCTTGAGGTTGAACTTGAGCGTGGCGAGCGGATCGTGTACGCAAATGCCGATTTTGTGGTGTTAGTGCCGTTCTGGGCGATCTGGCCCTTCGAGACAATGGTGATTAGCCGTAGGCATGTCGGTGCGGTAAGCGATCTCACCCCCGCCGAGTGCGATGGGCTGGCCGATCTTCTGAAGAACCTGACGGCGCGCTACGATTCGCT
This sequence comes from Roseiflexaceae bacterium, assembly GCA_031362265.1. Lineage (GTDB taxonomy): Bacteria > Chloroflexota > Chloroflexia > Chloroflexales > Roseiflexaceae > JANLSE01. The sequence continues at coordinate 2,802 of JANLSE010000454.1, read as the reverse complement.
CTTCAATGTCGCATTTCCCTACACAATGGGCCTGCACCAGCGCCCCTCCGATTCGCAAGATCACCCGGAATGGCACTTCCATATGCACTTCCTGCCACCACTGCTACGCTCAGCAACCGTGCGTAAGTTTATGGTTGGCTTCGAATTGATGGCCGAAGCCCAGCGCGATATTACGCCAGAACAGGCGGCGGAGCGGCTGAGGGAAGCAATGAAGCAATGAAGCAAGCGATATGTTGATTAAGGTTTGCTCCAATGCTTCACCCAAAGGGTACCCGGCTCCATTGCTCCAATGCTTCGATGTTTCAATGCTTCGATATTCTAGGAACCAGCTATGCACTTGATCGACACCCATGCCCATTTGGCGACGCCGCAGTTTGATGCCGATCGCGGATTGGTATTGGAGCGCGCGGCGGCGGCGGGCGTTGCACGAATGATTGAGATTGGCTACGACCTGGATTCTTCACGGGCGGCGATCGCCTTGGCGGAGCAGCACCCGCAGATTCATGCAGTTGTTGGTATTCAGCCAAACCATGCCGCAGAATTGCCAGCCGATTGGTTAGAACAGGTTGCGACATTGGCCACACACCCCAAGGTGGTAGGGATTGGCGAGATTGGGTTTGATTATTATTGGAAGAAGGCCCTGCCAGCCCAGCAGGAATTGGTCTTTCGTGCGCAACTGCGCCTCGCCCGTGAGCTGCGACTGCCAGTGGTTATTCATTCACGTGAAGCCCACGCCGACACGTTACGGGTATTGCAGGATGCAGCGCGCGGCCAACCGGGCATTATGCACTCATTCTCGGGTGATTGGGCGTTTGCCGAAGGATGCCTGGAAGTCGGGTTTATGCTCTCATTCAGTGGCCCGCTGACCTTCCCCAAAACCCACGATTTGCATGAGATTGCCAGGCGCGCCCCGTACGACCGCATCCTCACCGAGACCGACAGCCCCTACCTTGCGCCACAGCCAGTGCGCGGCAAGCGCAATGAACCGGCCTATGTGCGCCATGTCGCCACTCAACTCGCCGCGCTGCGAGGGGTCTCGTTAGAGGAATTGGCCGCCCAGGTCTGGGAAAATGCAACGATATTGACGAAGTAGCAGGCGGAACTGTGGAACTAGAGAACTAAGAACCAAGAACCACAGAACTAAGAGAACCGAGAACCAAAGGGGCATGCGATGCAGCAATTTCATCGTCTGGCCGCTCTATTCACTGTGCTACTATTGGCTTCTGGATGTGGCCGTAATGGGCCGAATACGACTGCGCCTATACCACTCCCAACGATAGCTGATTCAATATACCAGCAAAGAATTGGTTTCAGAAGTACAAGGCCGCGCTGAGAACCCGAATGACTGTACATTCCACGGTCATTACGATGGTATTTGGCTGCTTACTGGGACGTTCAGTCAGGATATGGCAGGTGACAGCACAGCAAAGGCACTGATCGATGCAACAACCGCACAGGTATTTATGTATATGGTTTACTGGCACACCAACGCCACCAAAGGCCACATTAACGCCAACGCCACAACGGCTCCCGACAGAAGGGCCATACCCAAAGCCATATCCGATGCCGCAAATAGTCACGCCTTACCCTGCACCAACCAACTAGGAAACCGCAGAACGCTAGAATGATCTGAACCTAATTTGGCAAACGCCTCTCACACAAAGCGTAACGAGAGGCGTTTGCCAAGAGTTTGAGCAACTTTCAGGAGTGTTTGGAGAGTAATTGCGTCATTTTCGGGGTCGAGTAGTCGGTCAATCGCGGAACGGCTTGTGGCGAGGCGTTTTGCCATCGCTGTCTTCGAAATACGTTGTTCACGCATAAGTTCTGCAATTTGCCACGCAAGAACGCGTTTTACGGCTGTCTCGTTCACTTCCGCATAGATTCCCTGCTCTTCAAGGAATTCGTCGAAGCCAGGCCCAATGTGCGGCGAATCGCTCATGGCTGAATATCCTTCATTCGTTGGCGTGCCAATTCCAGATCACTGATAGGGGTTTCTGGGTCTTTTTGATAAAGCCATGCAACAAAATCATTTCATCACCAAGGATTGAGAATAACACCCTTGCAATTCTACTATGAGAGATGTTGGTGCGAACTTCCCATAAACCATCCCCTAGTGATCGACACACTGGCATTCCGATTGGCCATCCATATTCGACCGTTTTAATAGCTATGCCAATACTTTTGCGATCTTCAGGCGAGAGCTCCAAGAGCCACTCACGGACAGGTATGCGTCCGATTTGACCAGTTTGATAAAATCTGGCTCGAAGTTTCTTATCATCCATATTGTACCAAAATTGATACGCTCAAGCAACCTACGAACTATTGTAACATCGCTTCTACATTACTAGTTCTCGGGTATAATGCCAATGTGTTAACTGATACCGTTTCGTCGCAGCAGGAAGTCTGGCGTGCCGATGTTGCGCGCGTCCGCCGTGCAGTCCTTGATCTGCGTTTATTGATTATTCTTGTGCTGGCGTTTGTTTCGGGCGCGCTGGCATACCAAGCTCCAGCTGCGGTCGATGTGCCGATCGGCTGGCTTGGTGATCGGTTGTTTTTGCGCGCCAGCGAGGGCCAATCGGCGAGCGATTCCCAGAGCTTCTATGGCGATGAAATTACTGAGCATGCGCGTAGTGGCCGTAGCCGCTGGACGCGTGCTGGCGCTGTGTTGCAGTTCCCTGGCATTGGGCGCGGCGATCTCGATCTGACACTACGTGCGCAGGGCTGGCCAGCCGATGTTCTTGGTAGTGTGGCTCAACCAGAGGTGAGCGTACTGGCGGATGGCAGTGAGATTGGCCGCTTCCA
>JANLSE010000443.1:0-4568 GCA_031362265.1 Roseiflexaceae bacterium | reverse complement strand
GAGGACGGAAACGCAAAGACGCAAAGACGCAAAGTGTCAAGGTTGATTAGGGAACAGCACGATCACAGCTTACACCACCATTCGCCGAGGTGTCCTGATCTGATGGTAGTTGCTCGCCACGAAACACAGACGACCCATTGATTGTAATTGCGCAACTGATGAGGGCATCTTGCTCAGTTATTTCTGAAGCAATTGCGTCAACATATAATTCTGCGCTCGCAGGGGCTCGAATGGTTATCGACCATGGTATTGCCGCAAGAATGTCGATAATCTTCCCTGTGGCATTGGTATAGCCGATATAGGCTTGTGTTGCTGCGCCATTCACCGAATACGTCACATCGACTAAATCCAGTGTCTGGGCACCCGCGTCTAACATAACCACTGGCAGATAGCTTCTATGAGCATTGCCTGTAGTTTGTTGCGCCTGAACCTGTGATGCTAGGAGGATAACTAACCCCAATACAATATATGCACGCCGCATCATTACCCCAGACTATGATTGCTAAAGATGAACCGTGTTACTCTGCGAATGAATAACCTAAGCCATGATACTACTATTACGTGGACATGTATTCTCGCAAACATACATGTCCACGTGATGTTCTTCGACCAGCAGACTCACCGCGCCGGGTCCTTCCAATAGCTGACGAGTTGACCATTTGGATTGTAGAGTGCGCCATCATCTTTTTCGGAATTGTTCCAAATATTGCCATCGGCGCTTGGGAAAGAACGTGTTTCTTGAGGGGCAAGCAGCCCAGCAATCGGCACTTCCTGGTTGCCCTTGATACTACACATATGCCAACCATCCAGGCTGATTGGCTCAGTGCTAATATTCTTGAGCAATACAACCTCGGCACGTTTATCTACGGTAACTATCTGTACCGGATAATTCGGCGCTGCATCAGGGTTGGGATCGGGTTGGCAGGCATTATACGTCGGGGATGGTAGTGGCTTTGGTGCAGCAGGGGCGGTATTATCACGAAGTTCATTCCCTAGCAAACCGAGCAGCACATTATATGGCGGTTGGTTCTCAGGATGCAGTTCAAAGCGCCCACGCTCAAACCATTGGAGTTGATATTGCTTACCGTCGCTGCTTGTCTCGGTAACCAAGTCGCTCAACGGTAGCCCAAAGAGTGCCAGGTTTTCGGACTCGGTTTTGCCACGCCGACCATCGATCTCAAGGCCATTGGCATGCCACGCCTTCAGAATATCGCCGCAGACGTTGTGGCCGGTCTCGGAGAAGAATCGGCAATTTGCTTGTGGGCCACTTTTGGGGAACACCGCTTGCCAGTCACGACCCTGCTGTGCGAGGCGATCCGCACCAAGTCGACCCAACAACACATCATAGGGCGTGCGATTCTCAGGGTGTAATTCCAGCCGGTTGCGCTCAAAGTTCTGTGCCTGTACCGGTTTGCCCTCAATGCTTTGTTCCTGCTGCGGGCCAATCGGGAACCCGAATACTTGGAGGCCACCGTTCTTCTCCCAGAAATCGCGAATACGCCCACTCATACAGAATCCCGTTTCGGGAAAGCAGCGCTCAGCAGTTTGGGCATAGCTGGTCGGGATAGTCAAAAGCAGAAACAATAGGCTTAAGAGAGTTGGAATAGACCGGCGCATACAACACCTCAGACTAAACGGTATATGGCACAAGTGCTTAGGATACCGTTATGAGGCTAGCTAGGGATACGCTCAAGAACCGACATGGCCTGCCTTTATCGCATGGAATGATTGGCATTGCGGCAGACTATGATAGTCAGTGGTATTCATTCCGCTCAATACACAAATCGCCACAAGCGTTGAGCATCCAAGATAGTTGATCCTTTGCGCTTTTGCATCTTTGCATCTTTGCGTCTTTGCGTCACCGGGGTACCCTTTGGGTCTGGTACCCGGCGTTTCCGTTACTACGGTTCTTGGTTGTTGGTTTGGGTGCCCTCTGGGCAATTCTTGGTTCTTGGTTCTTTGGCGCGTCATTCCAGCGGAAAGGCCCATTCCAGAAACTCAGGCATCACTGTTGCCCAGGTTGCACAATCATGGCGGCCATCTGGCACTTCACGATAGAGAATATCGCGCCCACGGCGATAGCCACGCTCACTAAGGGCATCAATGAGCTCACGCGTATCCTGAACTGCATCAATCACTCCATCGCCATCGCGGTCGCTTTCCTCATCGGCGGTGCCAGCCTGAAGCCATGCCCGAATCTGTGGCAGGGTTGGTGTGGAGCGCACCTTACGGTGTGCAATCCGTGATGCGACTCGTGCACGGACACTGCCATTATCGGTGCGCCACCAGAATGAACCAGAGAAGACACCCACAGTGCCAAATAACTCAGGTCGTGTCCATGCGAGGTCAAAGGCCATCAACCCACCCAGTGAGAGCCCGGCAATCGCGGTATGTTGTGGCCCGCCGCGCAGATTGAGGCGTTGTTCCAGTGCGGGGAGTAATTCCATGCAGACAAAAGCTGCATATGCATCAGCACGCGCCCCTTGCCCAAAACCATTCGAGATTCCTGTTGTGCCATATTCGGCCATACGCTCACTTGTCGCATGGACTGCCGCAACAGCGAGTGGCGCAACCCGCCGCTCAGCATGAAGAACAGCCAATGTCGCAGACAGATTGAGCGCGTCGCTCTCCTGGCCATCATTCAGTATTAACAATCTGAATGCATGCCCGTTTGCGGCCATATGCCCCGATGGCACAAAGAGCTCAACAGCGCGTGTATTGCCAAGGTGTTTAGATGGTAAGGCCAGTAATGTTCGTTTGATCATAAGAAGCAATGAAGCAATGAAGCATTGGAACGATGGAACGATGGAGCGATGGAACGATGGAACGATCGAGCGCGAAATGTCACCCTGTCACCCTGTCACCCTGTCTTGCGCTCCAACGCTCCAACGCTCCATCGCTCTGTGCTTACCCTCCGCCTGCCTCACGAACGAATGTAGCCAGATCTTGCTTGAGCCGAACGAGCGAACTGAGCTGAATATACATCATATGGCCAGCTTCAAAATACCCCATGCGAATATTGCGTTGGAGTTCGCTTGGCAGCCCAAGATGATTAAAGGTGTACTCAGTGGCAAAATGCGGCGTTGCCAGATCGTAGTAGCCATTGGCAATATAGACCTGTAAATGCGGATTGGCCGTTATTGCCTGGCGCAGTGTTTCGGCAACATCGACATAACGATTCTCATGTGAACCATAGCTCCATGGTTGGACGCGGCCTGTCAAGATTTCATATGGCAAATCGCTCTCAAAGCCCAAATCTGAGCGTATGTACTGATAGAGAGTTGCCGTATATGGCCCAATAATCGCTGCCATACTTGGGTCGAACTCATTTGCTTCACCAACTGAGTCGCGATCTATACCAGTAAATCGGCTGTCGAGTCGGCCAACTGTGCGCTGATCGCTGCGCAGAAGCTCCTTCACAAAACGGTTATCCTTGACGCGAATATCACTGCGCTCGACATAATCGGTGCTGAGGCCAGTATAGGCCGCTAGGCGTCGAACGATCCGCGCCCGATCAGCGGCGGATAATGCAGAGCCTTTCATGAGCGCAGTGGTGTATTCACCAATCGCAAATGCCTCAACCTCATCAAGAAATTCACGCAGCGTTTTGCGTTGCAGTGGTGCGCTCAGGCGGCGATGATACCAGGCGGTTGCTGCATAGGTTGGCAGGAATACAATATAGGGCAGATCATTCCCTGGATCGAACTCATGGGTTTGAAAATTGAGCACTGCTGAGATCAGCATGAGCCCATTCAAATACAGGCCATGGCGATTCTGGAGGTATCCCGCGAGTCCTGCCGCACGGGTTGTTCCATAGCTCTCGCCTGCCAGAAATTTTGGTGAAGTCCAACGCTTGTTACGTGTAATGTAGAGCCGGATAAAGTCGCCAACAGATTCAATATCACGGCGGAAGCCATGAAATTGGCCTGCCTTCTCACCCGGTACTGCGCGGCTATATCCTGTGCTGACTGGATCAATGAATACCAGATCGGTCGTATCGAGCATGGTATACTCATTGGGTACAAGCCGATAGGGTGGTGCCAAGGGATGCCCTTCATCGCCCATGAGTACACGCTGTGGGCCGAGAATGCCAAGGTGGAGCCAGACGGAGGAAGAACCAGGGCCACCATTGAACGAGAAGGTCAGTGGTCGCTGGCTAGGATCGAGGACCCCATCGAGTGTATAGGCAGTGAAGAAGATTGTGGCACGTGGTTTTTCACCCTCGCTAATACCTTCACCCGCCTTCTCACTCTCTTCATGCAATACAATTGTGCCAGTTGTAACGGTATAATCCAACCGCCGACCACCAAACTCAATACTATGGTGCGTCTCGACAGTCCGGTCGCTTGGCGTAACAGGCGTTGGTGTCGGTTCGGGAGTGGCTGACATGGGGTATACTCCTGTTAAAGCAATGAAGCAATGGAGCATTGGAGCCGGGTACCCTCTGGGTGTAGCATTGAAGCCGGGTACCCTCTGGGTGTAGCATTGGAGCAGTTCTTGTTCTGGTTCTTGCTTCTTGTTCTGTTGTTCTGTTGTTCTGTTGTTCTCTTGTTCTGGTTCTTGGTTCT
>JANLSE010000437.1:0-7677 GCA_031362265.1 Roseiflexaceae bacterium | reverse complement strand
GCCGCATCTACGGCATTTGCGGGGTTACCTGCCGATGATCGCGGGTTTATTACCACAGAACCAACAACGCGTCAGGTAATGGGTTATCCCGAGATTTATGCGGTAGGCGATACCGGCGATTTCCCGGTCAAACAAGCCTTTCTTGCATTCTTACAGGCCGATGCAACCGCCGAACACTTGGCGGCGCATATCCTGGGTACACAACCAACGTTTGAGTTTGAGCCGGTGAGTATGTGTGTTATGGAACAGTTTGATAAAGCCACATTCGCACAGGTTCCACTCCACTTGACAGGCCGTCCAGAGAAGCCGCTTGAGGTGTTGGCGGGCAGTACTCAGTACAAAGTCGGCTCAGGTGCGCTCTGGCGGCTAGGGAAGGCTGCATTAGGGTTCTACCTACCTCTACGTTTCAATCAGGGCAATCCATTCCATGCCGGAATACCCTGGAAGGGAATGGAAATTGGTTTGAAGGCAATGTCTGGAGTGCTGGCGCATTAACGTTGTAAGTGCTTCACGATTAGGCGTGGGCGCCATGTTACGATGAGTGACATGGCGACCACGCCTTGTTATGTACGGAACATGGCGCAGCACGAGTATAATAGCTAGGATGTAGCGTAGCGAACGATGTATCTGCTTGGGTTTGGTGAGGATGACTCGTATTCAACGCATGGCGATTGCAGGCATTCTGGGTATGCTATTCTGGTTGGGCTGGCGTGCACGTCCAGTTGGTATTCAGTACGCGCGGGTGACAGCCGTTTCGCCGGGAAGCCCGCCAGTAGCCCATGTTGCGGTGAGTTATGCCGCAGGCGCACGCCCTGTCAGTACAATTGTCCATGTTCAGAGTGCCGATTGCACAGGGAGTGCAACAATCGCTGGTATTACCATGTATGTAGATATTCCATTGATTGGCATTCCAAGCTCCCCACTGGTTGTTGATACGACTGCGATATACCGTAGTTTTGGTCGAACCCTGATTGTGGAACAACGCTTTGAATAAGCGATTGCTGCCTTTGCTCGTGAATGAGATCCGACTCTGGGTGCGTTCGGTTGTAGCTATTCAGCTAGCCATGCTGTTGGGGGTCTATTTTCTGCTCCTGATAGCCGTAGCTCAGATCCCACTTACATATCACATCCAGATTGGGCAACCCGATGCTGTTGGATCCGATCTACCATTGGTGCAGGGTTTTTATGCTGCGGCCGATTCCCCTAGTGGGCGCTTTCGCTGGTCCGCCGCGCAATCGTTCGTATTGCTGCCAGGCTTTGGAGTGCGACCATTAGCACTCCAATTAAGGATACTACCAGTTTCGCAACAAGCGCTGGAAGCGGTTAACACTGCTGAGGTATGGTCTGCCAATCGCCTGGTCGCACCATTGCCGCTGCGCTTAAGCGGTGCAACCTATCATATTCTGCTCCCTGTGGATGGGACTGATCAGCAGTTTGCGATTCGTAGCCGTACCTTTCGTGCCGTTGGGGATGCGCGTACACTTGGTGTGCCTGTTGGCACGCTAACGGCCAAGCGTTTTGGATTTGCCTGGCCCAGTATGGGTATGGCCAATGTGGTCTGGTTGCTTGTATTGACCCTCGGTTGGGCTACGATACGACGAATCGGTTGGTCAGTCGCGGATACGCGGCGTATGCTACTGTTTGGAATTGCCATACTGAGTGTGTGTAGCCTTCTGGATCCGCCACGTACTACGCTTGGTGCCCTGCCATTTGTAATTGCAGTAGCATGGGCAGGGCTGCTTGTGCTACTGTTACAGCATCTCTTACCACGGGTATATGCACGCATGGCGATCCCGTTTGATCGGGGTGGGTTGCGTTGGCTATTACTCTTAGGGTTTGTTGTGTTTGTATTGCGTTATGCAGGCAAGATCTACCCAGAGAGTATGCCAGGCGATCTAAGCTTTCATGCCAATCGCTTTGCTGAATTACTTGGTGGCCGAGTCTTATTACAGGCACCGCATCGTGGTGTTATTGCGCCGTATCCACCAGCATTTTATGTATTACTTGCACCATTGACGTTGAGCGGCATAGGGGCGCGGCAGTTGTTGCATTTCAGTGTGGCACTGATCGATGCATGCAGCCCGCTGATTGTGTATGGCATTACACGAATGGCGCTGCGCGGATCACAATCACGGCAGGTGGCGTTGGTTTCAGCTGCGTTCTATGCACTGGCACCAGCCGGAATGCTTGTATCCTGGTGGAACTTCAGCACCTATATCTTTGCTCAGGCGGCGCAACTTGTCTTAATCGCCGCGATATTGGCTGGCCTCCGCTCACAAGAAATGAACCCACAATTTGTCGCACTCGCTGCAAAGAGCCAGCGCGTTTTGAGTCACAACCTGCATATAGGAAGAAAGCCAACATTTGCAACCCTGGCAGTTCTGGTGGTGTTATCGCTGCTTGTATACCTTGGGCATTTCAGTTACTACCTGAATGCATCATTACTCTTGGGAGGTGCAACGCTGTTTGTGATTCTATGGGGGGTGCGGGGGCGTATTGAACACCAAACCGTATTCCGGATCAGCAGCGCCGCGCTTATTAGCCAAGTGATTGTAGCGCTGCTTTTCTTCAGCTTTTATATACAGGCATTACGCGGCCAAGCCAATGCTGTCGAATCGGGAGTGGCAGTGGCATTGCTGGCCGATCCACAAGCGCTTGCCGGGTTTATTGAATCGATTCTCACCGAGGGATTACGCGATCACCTGGGTTTGTTTCCGGTGTTATTGGCACTGAGTGGGGTTGTTTGGTATATGTTGGGATGGAAGAGACTGACGCCGGTAGGTGCCACTCTACTGCTTGGAACCCTCCTGATTGCGGCAGGTTTTGGGTTGCTGCCACTTGTGTCCGCAGCCAATCTCACGACACGCTGGTTGACATTCGCGCTCTGGGCGGTTGGTGTCATGGGCGCTCCAATTGCAATCCTCTTCTGGCGCACTGGCCGCGCTGGCCGCTTCTTTACTGCAATCATTGGCCTGTACCTGCTCTGGGTCAGTGCCGCTATTTGGTTAGGTGCATTTGCATGGCGCATCCGCCCGCCTGAGCCATTCTGATTGTTGGGTAAGTTCACAAGATTGTGCATGCAATGCCTATTCGTTTTCCTGCACCAGCGCAAGCCCCGCCAGATACACCCGTACAGAATCCTCAAATGCCGCGTTTAAATCTCCGCCGCGCTGTAATTGATTGTTAAGCTCGAGCATCACAAAACCATGCACGAGTGCCAGCCCACCACGCAGTGCGCTCAGTGATCGATTGGCACCAACCAGTTCGGCAATACATTCCTGAAGCGGCAATACAAGCCGAACAAGATGCGCTGGATCGGGCCGTTGTGCCGCCGAAGTGCTGCTAAATGCCAGCATATAGGCATGCGGACGAGTATGGGCAAATGCGCGCTGTGTCCGCAATACGGCACTGATCTGAGCTGTTGGTACTGGATCTGCTGCACTTCGCGCCTGGGTAAATGCACTGAAGAGTTGCTGCATCGTGCGCTCATTCAGGCTGCGCAAGAGCGCATCGCGATTAGCGATATAGCGGTAGAGCGATGGAGTCTTTACGCCAAGCTCGCTTGCAAGTAGTGTCAGCGAAAGTTGCTCTATACCAGTGCGCTCTAGCAGTTGCTCTGCGCTTGTAAGAATCGCTTCGTGATCGATTTGTGCCGGATATGGCATTACACACGCCCCAAATGGGTCTCTTTAAATGCACTAGCATACTTAAGCCCATAGCCCAGCGTTCGATCCATGCCAATATGCGCAAACCAAATCAGCGCGATTTGGATGCCAATATCCGAATGGATGAAGATACTGATTACCGCCAATCCAAGTGGAAGGAGTGTCGTGTGCACCAGATTATCAGTATAGGCCCCAATCCGTGGGTTGATAAGATACCCGACAGCAAACAGATCTGGCACCAACAAGAAGATCGCGAATATCCACCAATTGTTACCCTGGTATATATACAACGCAATCGCCCCCGCAAGCAGCGCTAACCCTTCGAGATGTAATAGAACACGCGGTAAGCTCAGTGTGGCAGTTGCGCGCTGGATCTCTGGTGTCTGAGTCACGGTCGTCATGTTCCCTCCTGATTGAAGACTAATGGGTTTTGTTTTCAAGACTAATATAATTAGTTTTGGACTATTTGTCAAGAGCGAATATGCTCCAATCTGGTTTTTCTAATAAAAACCACCCAATAATCGAATCATGTAGCGCAACGGCTGTTCATGATTTGATCGTTGGGTGGTCTTGTAAGAGCCATGCAGGGAGTTACTGACCGATTGGTTCTGTGGTTCTAATCCACTGCATAGCCTCCGTTTGCCATGCGTTTGCCCATCATGTCGTAGGCAGCGGCGGGCAAATCGTGAACGCCAGTTGCATCGATCCATGTATTGTAGAACTGGAAGAGCGCACAGACGGTAATCGCATCGTAGATCGTAGCGTCATCGAGGCCATCTGCCTTGGCTGCATCAATATCTGCTTGGCGGATCTGCGTCGAATCGAGTGTAATTTTCTCGATCAGCGCAAACATCGCCCGTTCTGCTGCAGAGATTGGGGCGGTCGTATAATCCTCAAGAACAGCATCAACGAGTGCTCGGGACCCGAGCAATTCCGCCGCCGTAGCAGCGTGTGAACCCATTCAGAAGGGGCACTCATTACGGCGTGAGGTAAACGCTGCAATCAGTTCACGCATGCCAGGTGCCAGGCTCGATGCACCCCGCATTACTTCTTGTGTGAATCGGCTGAGGTGATCGGTCCATTCGGGTTTGAATGCTAGCAGGAATCGAATCTGCGGGATGGGCATGCCCTCCGCGCGCGCCTTCTTAATCAACTCGGCATACATGCCACTACCTTCATGGTTCTCAACATCAGGCAAATACATAGGTTCCACAGAATATGCCTTTCGGTTATCGAAGATCGCGAATAGATCCATTATACCCCAAGAATATCTGACTCTTGACAGAACAGGGAGCTTTCGTATTTGACAAATAAGAACATATGATCTATCCTATACCGTGTGAATTATGTCGCTATTTGAGGATTAGGATATGCCGGATAGTATTGATCATGATGCGCTTTTCAAGTTGCTCCTGACATCCTTTTTTCGCAAGTTCTTAGTGCTCTTTGCACCCCACCTCGAAACACATCTTGCGCCGGAGCAACTCGTTTTTCTCGACAAAGAGAGTTTTGCAAATCTACTCGATCCTGATCGTCGTGAGGCAGATTTGCTCGTACGTGGGCACCTCTATGGTCAGGCCACAACATTTCTTATTCACTTGGAGCATCAAGCCCAGCCTGATGTACTGCTTGATCGGCGCATGTTTCGCTATTTCTCGCGCTTTTATGATTTCTATAATACTCCAATCTACCCGATTGCACTCTGTTCCTATACAACACCGCGGCGACCCGCACCTCATTGGCATGAAGTCGTTATCCTCGAGCAGACGATCTTCCATTTTGAATACCAGGTGGTACAATTAAACCGATTGGATTGGCGCGAGTTTTTACAGACAGCAAACCCCATTGCGGCTGCACTCATGGCGCGCATGCGTATTGCCAATGCGGATCGCTGGCGTGTCAAAGCGGCATGCATGCGCTCATTGGCTGGGCAACCGCTGAGTGGAGTGCAGCGGAGGCTGATCGGACAATTTGTGGATCAATATCTACCCTTGAATGCTCCACAAGAGGCCTTATTTCGGGCTGAAGTCGCGACATTTCGCCAACCAGAACAGGAGGTGGTTATGGAATTGGTGACGAGCTGGGAGCGTAAAGCCCGCGCCGAAGGTCGTGTTGAAGGTCGTGTTGAAGGCCAACGGCGGCTTGTAGAGCGGCAATTGGCGCGTAAGTGTGGTGCGTTACCTGCAGATGTAGCGAAGAGCATTACGAATCTATCACCAACGATTCTAGAGGATTTGGCAGTAGCATTGTTGGAATTTACCAACCTTGCTGATCTACGCAATTGGTTTGCTAATCATGCGTTGATAACCGAAGCTATGGCATCTAGTGGGGAACAAAAGAGCATTTCTTAACATGAGGCACCATCAATGCGTCGTTCTACGTTAGTTGCTGCATCCACTGCAGCGCTTGCCATTGCAGTCGCTTTGGTTCGCCAACGTGCCACGCCACATCACTATTTCAAGTCACGTTCGGCACCAAATACTGCCGTACCGCTAAGTATTCCAGGCCCACCAGCAGTATTAGGTGGGCGTGGTAATCTGCTCTTTTTCTTGGCGGATCCACTCAATCATGCCGGTGCGCTTTTTCATCGCTATGGGCCAGTTGTAACCCTGGCGGTTGGCGCGCGCACGAATATTCTGTCGATCGACCCACATTGCCCTGGGACAGCATTTATTACTGGGCCAGAGCATATGCGTACTGTGGCAGCGCAGCACGATGTATTTTATCGCTATTCCGCCGCTGGCACCTTCTACCCAGTGCCAGATGCACCTCCACGCTTACAGCCACTGCGTGAATGGGGTTCAGGGTTATTCAATGTTAATGGCGATACGCACCGCAGTCAACGGCGCCTCTTGCTCCCCGCATTCCATCGCAAACGGGTTGAGGGGTACCGCGACTTAATGGTCGACGCAACGCAGCGGATGCTCGATAGCTGGGTGCCAGGGGAAGCGCGCGACATTCATCATTCTATGATGGCGCTTACCATGCGAATCGCGACTGGTGCGCTATTTGGTGCGGAATTGGCTGAGGATGGCGAGCGGATCAGCGAGAAGATTGCTGAATCATTGCGTCTGTTTATGCGGCCATTAACCGGTATGTTGCGCTACGACATTCCAGGCCTACCATATAGCCGCTTCCTAGATCTGGCTGCTGAAATTAGTAGTGGAATGCGCCAGATGATTGCTAGCAAACGCGCTTCTGTTGGTGATCAGGGCGATGTGCTGGCCATGTTGCTTCAGGCACGGGATGAGGAAGGCCAGGAACTCAGCGAAGCACAACTTGCTGGGCATGTGGCGCTTCTCTTTGCTGCTGGTCATGAGACATCGTCAAATGCATTAACCTGGACACTGTTTTTGCTTGCGCAGCACCCAGACATTGCCGCTGCATTGCATGACGAACTAGCAGGTGTATTGGGTGGTGCCGCTCCAACCGTCGAGCAGTTGAGCCAACTTCCGCTGTTAGAGCGTGTCATCAAGGAAAGCATGCGGATATTTCCGCCGGTTCCACTGAATACCCGCGTAGCCCATGTAGACACAACCGTGGGTGGGTTTGAGATTCCAACTGGCACCGAACTCGTGATGAGTATCTATCATATTCATCATGATCCAGCGCTCTATCCTAACCCTGAACGTTTTGATCCAGCACGCTGGGAGTCGCTTGATCCGACGACCTTTGAATATACACCATTCAGTGGTGGCCCTCGTATGTGTATTGGGGCTAGCTTTGCTATGATGGAAATGAAAATCGTGCTGGCCATGTTGCTCCAACGCTATCGGTTTACACTACCTCCCAATAGCCGTGTTGATCGCTCGGTTGCGATCACAATGAGCCCACGCCAAGGTATGCCTATGCTTGTGAACACTCAAGATCGGCAGTTTGCACCACCAGTGGCAGTACGCGGCAATGTGTGTGAGATGGTGCATATGCCTGTGTAACAGAGTCTTTGTCCCTATGTGCAGATATAGGGACAAAGGTGTGCTCTAGCGCAACATCCAGAAGCTCCCCGCTTCCA
>JANLSE010000431.1:0-23756 GCA_031362265.1 Roseiflexaceae bacterium | reverse complement strand
GCAGCAGGCGCAGGTTCAGCAGTCGCAGCAACAGAACTTGTTGGTACGCTGTTGAGTGGGGTTGGCGAGGGTGGCGGAGTGAATGGCTCTGGGGTTGGTGGGCTTGGTAATAGACCACCACAGCCAGTTAGAATCAGGGTGGCCGCGAGCGCAAGTACCAGGAATCGTGATCGTATCATCATCTCTGTGTCTCCATACCGCAAATACTGAGCAGCATCTGATTGCCGCTACACGATATGCTAGACTCTGGTGATGAACACTGCGTGAAATGGCTGCGCGTCGTAAGATGAAATGTTGTTTATGGTAGTTGTCATGGTAAGGGGCTCCGCATGGTCCAGCCGCCATCAATAAGCAGAGTATGGCCCGTCACCCAACTCGCATGGTCGGAAACCAGATACATGAGGGCATTGGCAATATCCTCGGGCTGGCCAACCCGCCCCAATGGTATGAGCGCATCCCAATGTACTTGATAATCTGGGTCATCAGCAAGATTGCGATCATTGAGAATAGCTCCAATGCCAAGCGCATTGACCGTAATTCGATGCGGTGCAAGCTCAAGCGCAATAACCTTTGCCATGTGGCGTAATGCGGCCTTTGTGATCCCATAGGCCGAGAGATTGGCGCATGCTTGGATACCTGTGACGGATGAAGAGAAGACAATCCGCCCACCGCCACCCTGAGCGATCATCTGTCGGGCCGCAGCCTGCGCACCAAAATAGGAACCTTTGAGGTTGAGATTCATAAGGGTATCCCAGGCTTGTTCTTCGGTCTCCAGAAATGGCGCAGCGATCGTGAGCCCCGCGTTTGCCGCAAGAATATCAACACGGCCAAATTCCGCGACAGCACGATGAACCAATGCGCGGTTGGCTGCCACATCAGAAAGATCAGCTTCAAGCACACTGATTGTGCCACCTGCTGCACGAATACGCTTCACAAGTGGCTGTACACGATCGGCCTCGCCGTAATGTGAGGCAAGCACCAAACAGCCAGCCTTTGCGAGCGATTCAGCCATTGACGCGCCAATCTCCCGCGAAACCCCAGTGACGACCGCGACCTTGCCTTGCATATTGGCTCCTGGATCTGGTTATGGACGAAGAATCCCAACGGAAAGCATATAACGCACAGGCGCAAGAACATATCCCTGCGCCTGTGCGATCCTTAGCTGCGTTCGAGCTACTAGCTACTTCTGGAAGGCTGCATCGAAGGCAACCGCACTCGGTGGGAAGTCGTTACGTTTGACGAGTGCGCATGATTCGGCGGCCCCGAACTCACGATCCATACCGCTGTCCTCCCACTCAACCGAAAGCGGGCCTTGGTAGCCGATGCGGGTCAGTGTGCGGAAAATCGGATCCCACTTTGCATCGCCATGCCCTGGTGAGACAAAATCCCAGCCGCGCCGTGGATCACCGAAATTGAGATGCGAACCAAGAATACTGTTACGCCCATTCACATTGACGCGGCTATCCTTCACATGAACATGGTAGATTCGATCAGGGAAGGATTCGATAAAGACAACTGGATCGATGAATTGATGAATCAGGTGGCTTGGGTCGAAATTGATCCCGAATGCTGGGCGATTGCCAATTGCCGCCAGCGCCGCCTGAGTAGTCGGGATATCATAGGCGATTTCAGTTGGGTGTACTTCGAGTGCGAACTTAACGCCAACCTGATCGAAGACATCCAGAATTGGATTCCAGCGATCAGCAAAATCCTTGTATCCGGCTTCGATCATTACCGGGCTATTTGGTGGGAAGGAATAGATCAGATGCCAGATCGAGGAACCGGTGAAGCCATTGACCGTTTTGACGCCAAAGGCCGCAGCGGCGCGAGCGGTATTCTTGATCTCCTCAGCGGCACGCTGGCGGACACCCTCAGGATCACCATCGCCCCAGATTGCGGGTGAGACAATCCCCTTATGCCGTGCGTCAATATTGTCGCAAACGGCCTGGCCAACCAGATGGTTGCTAATTGCGTAGCACTTCAGGCCATTGCGCTCTAACAGTTCACGCTTCTCGCGCACATATTTGTCGGACTCAAGCGCTTTGCCGACTTCAAAATGATCACCCCAACATGCCAATTCGAGGCCATCGTAGCCGAAGCTCTTGGCCTTGGCGGCGAGTGTCTCCAGCGGGAGATCGGCCCACTGGCCGGTGAATAGGGTAACAGGTCGCGGCATGATGAAGCTCCTTATAAGAGAACCGAGAATGTACAGCGCATAGCGCATAACGCATAGCGCACGATGGAACGAACCTGAACGATGGAACGATGGAACGATGGAATGAATGATACTTTGTGTGCCTGTGCTCTTGCGCTCTTGCGCTGTGCGCTGTTGCGCTGTTGCGCTGTGCGCTCTTGCGCTATTATAGTATCAAGGTGAAACGATGGTGCAGCCTGGAATATCGCGTAGCAACCGCTCGGGGCCTGTGGGTGAATAGACAACCAGGAGCCGCAGTGGTTCCCAGCCGGTATTAATCGTTGAGTGATACACATCGGCAGGGATGTAGATACTGGCGCCTGGCCGAACAAGCACGGCCGGTTGATCATCAACCATTTGCATGCCCTCGCCCGACATCACAAAAATAATTTCTTCGGAGCCAGGATGGTTGTGGCGATCATGGCCTTTGCCTGGCGCAAGCACGACCATGCCGAAACTGAACCGTTCTGCACCCGTCACCAATGGCTCACTCAGAAATTTGATCGTGCCCCAGCTAAAACTGACACTATCGACCTCGTTGCCATACACAATATGGCCAGATCCAACTTGCATGAAGAAATCCTTTCTGAATGATGGAGCGGATGTGAGCGATGGAATGATTCTGAGCATTGGAGCATTGGAGCATTGGAGCCAGGTACCCTTTGGGTGTAGCATTGAAGCACGAATTGTCACCCTGTCTCCTTGTCACCCTGTCTCCTTGTCTCCTTGTCTCCTTGTCTCCTTGTCTCCTTGTCTTGCGTTATGCATTATGCGTTCTGCGCTGTAATCTGTTTGAATCTGCGTGCATTTTCGGTAATAGCAACTTCGGTTGGTAAACGTTCCATGCTTGAGGCTCCAAAGAAACCAACGATACCATGTGTATGTTGCAGGATATAGGCGGCATCTTCTGGTTCGGCGATCGGCCCGCCATGACAGAGTACAAGAATATTTGGGTTAACTTTGGCAGCGGCATCATGCATAGCCTGGATGCGACCAATACATTCATACAGGCCGATAGCGGTTTGTGCGCCGATTGCGCCTTTGGTGGTGAGACCCATATGCGGAACTAAGACATCCGCACCTGCTTTTGTCATCTCGATAGCACTGGCTGGGTCAAAGATATAGGGGCAAGTGAGCAGATCCTGACGGTGGGCTTCGGCGATCATCGCGACTTCGCGATCATAGCCCATGCCAGTCTCTTCCAGGCCAATGCGGAAGGTGCCATCAATCAGTCCGACGGTTGGAAAGTTCTGGACGCCACTAAATCCAGCTTCGCGAATCTGGCGCAGAAACACCGGCATGAGCCGAAATGGGTCGGTACCACACACCCCTGCCAAAACTGGCGTATTCTGCACGACTGGCAGCACCTCACCGGCCATCTCCATGACAATTGCATTGGCGTCGCCATATGGCATCATACCAGCCAGCGAACCGCGGCCAGCCATTCGATAGCGCCCTGAATTGTAGATAATGATCAGATCAACGCCACCTGCCTCGGCACATTTGGCAGAAAGGCCAGTTCCTGCGCCTGCACCAATAATGACACCACCACCCTGGATGGTAGCCTGAAGGCGCGCAAGCGCTTGCGTTCGGTTCATGGATTGGCTCCTCGTGAGAGATATACTGGCAGGGAAATCATAAGCTGATCGAGGATGCTTCTCTCTGCTTCTGCTTCGGCCAACAGACGCACAGATTCAACCCTTGATCATTGTATCGAGCCGATCGGCCATTGCTACGGCAAAGGCTGGATCATTAATATCAGTGTCGATCTCGTGCAATTCTACCATGTTGTTGAGATGCTGTTTCAGACTATCAATCAGTGCCATATCGGCAATTGGATCATAAAATGGTTTGCCCTCAACGGCGATCATGGAAATACCACGCAGCGGGATGAAGAGTGCGGTCGGGCCAGTGGCGGCATTCAATTTGTGCGCAATAATCCGCCCAAGCTCGGCGCATTCATCAGGGGTGGTACGCATCAGCGTGACGGTTGCATTGTGGCGATACAGATTGCGGCCCTGGAAACGCTCAGGGACGCTCTCGTATGCACCGAAGTTAACCATATCCAGTGCGCCAAGCGAAACAACCTGCGGTATTCCGGCCTTACCTGCCGCATCGAGCCGTTCTGCGCCAGCGCTGAGTACTCCACCCACTAGTTCATCGGCCCATTCGGTTGTGGTGACATCCAGCACGCCAGCAATAAAGCCAGCTGCGATCAGCGCCTCCATGGATCGGCCACCCGCGCCGGTTGCATGGAAAACCAGCACTTCGTAGCCTAGTGCCTCCAAACGCTCACGAGCGAGTGTCACACAAGGGGTGGTTACGCCAAACATGGATGCGGCGAGTAGCGGGCGAGCACTTGGTGTAGGGGTGAATCCAACATATCCTTGCGCCATGCCAGCGATTGCGTTGGCAGCATTGCTCAGGATACGCTCCGAAATCTGGTTAATTCCAGCAATATCTACGACTGAGTACATCATTGTAATATCAGTTGTGCCAATATATGGGCGCGTATCGCCAGAAGCCATGGTTGATACGATCAGCTTCGGTACGCCAACTGGGAGCGCTTGCATGGCTTTCGCAGCGATTGAGGCGTTGCCCGACCCACCAATACTGATAATGCCGTGCAGTTGCCCGATGGCAAATAACTGCTCTACAATCGCGGCGGCACCATTGGCCATGGCCTGTACCGCAACACCGCGATCTCCTGCAGCGACCAATGTGGCAATATCGGTGCCTGCAGTGCTGGCCAATTCTTCACGCGCGATATCGGGTTCGGCGCGAGGAGAACCAATAATGCCCGCATCAATCAGGATGGTCTGGCAACCAGTGGCCTGGATTGCGCGCCGTAAATAGTCGTATTCGATCCCTTTTGTGTCAAGGGTTCCGAGCAGTACAACGCTTGGCATAACTGGCTCCGCTACGATTTGATCATGCTTCTTAAGAAGGCCAGCCCATCCGCTTGCTACACTTGCCCGCTATCAGATTGTTACTCTGTCGCCGTTGCTATCGAACATATGTAGGCGCTCGCGAACGATGTCGAAGCGTACGTCGTTCCCGATCTGTAGATTAGCGATCCCGGCTACCGTACTTACGAGAGTCTGCTTACCAGTATTGATGTGGACGATGGTTTCGACACCGAGCGGCTCGATCAGGGCTACCTTGCCATTGAACGGGCCATCTGGGTGCGGCTGAACATCCTCGGGCCGTACACCAAGTGTGAAACTAGCGGGGAGGATTGAGTCCAGTTCTGGGATCGGCAGTGTGATTGGCGTCTCGGTGATGTGAATCTGGCCTTCGGCACGCGATGCGGGCAGCATATTCATGCGCGGTGTGCCAACCAACTGGGCGACAAATGCACTTGTCGGGCGGTCATAGATGTCTTTTGGTGTGCCGATTTGGATGAGTTGCCCTTTGTTGAGTACGGCGATCCGATCGGCCATGGTGAGAGCCTCAATCTGATCGTGAGTGACGAACAGCGTTGTACTATGGCGGGTCTTCTGAAGATGTTTGAGCTCGACGCGCAGCGACTCACGCAGCTTAAAATCGAGATTCGAGAGCGGTTCATCCATCAGGAAGACGCGCGGTTCCCGCACAATCGCGCGCCCGATCGAGACGCGCTGCATCTCGCCGCCAGAGAGCCGGCCAGTCTTACGTTCAAGCAGGTGGCTAATCCGCAGCTTTTCGGCAGCATCACCGACACGCTGCTTAATGGCAGCTTCGTCCATATGGCGGCCAGGAGCGCGCAGTGGGAAGGCCAGGTTATCAAAGACCGTCATTGTCGGATAGAGTGAATACTGCTGAAAGACAAACGCCACATCGCGCTCAGGCGGGCCAAGTTGATCGACCGACTGCTTGTCGAAGGCGACACTGCCCGAGTCCTGGCGCTCAAGCCCAGCAATCACGCGTAGCGTGGTCGTTTTGCCAGCCCCGGATGGCCCAAGCAGCACAAAGAATTCGCCATCGTGCACCTCGAAGCTCATGTCGTTCAAGGCAGCGATCTGGCCGAAGCGTTTTGAGATCTGGCGCAGAGCGATATCGGCCATAGTTAATCTTTACTCCACAATTGCCTGTTCGGTTGCCGGGTGAAAGAAGCGCACCATCGCTGGGTCGAGATCGAAGCGCAGTGCAGTGTCGATCGGATAGTTAGTCTCGCGTGAGGCGCGCGCATGCACAATCGTCGTGTTATCGCCGAGCGCCAGGTGGAGCATGGTATAGGCACCGTGCAAATCATCGGCATAGACAGTGCCGGGGATTGGGCCTTGTGGATCAACCCTGGCCGCCTCGGGGCGAAATCCCAGGATGACGCGCTGTTCGGGCAGATTAGCACGCTCGAGGAGTGCCCGCCAGCGATCAGTAAGCGGGAAGCTGCCGCCGCCAGTCAGTACAATCGCCTCACCCACAATCTGGCCAGTCAGCAGATTCATACCTGGGCTGCCGATGAAGCGCGCGACAAATAGATTGGCTGGGTAGTGGTAGACGTCAGCTGGCGTGCCGATCTGCTGCACCACTGCGGCGGACATCACCACGATTCGGTCGCCCATCGCCATCGCCTCAATCTGGTCATGCGTGACATACACGGTGGTCGCGTGCTGCAGGATGTGCAGACGTTTAATCTCGGCGCGCATCGTCTCGCGGAACTCTGCATCGAGCGCGCCGAGCGGTTCATCCATGAGGAATGCCGCCGGGCGACGGATAAGTGCGCGTGCCAGGGCTACGCGCTGCCGATCACCGCCCGAGAGCGCGCGTGGGCGCAGGTTCTGCAGGTGGCCGATCTCGAGCATGCGGATGACCTCATCGATCCGCGTATTGATCTCGGCGTGTGGCGTGCGCTGAGCCTCGAGTGGAAACGCAATGTTCTGGCGCACCGTCATCTGTGGGTAGAGCGCAAAGAGCTGGAAGACCATCGCAATATCGCGCTCGCGGCCACGCAGATGGGTGACATCCAGGTTATTCAGCAGAATTGTACCGGATGTGACCGTCTCCAGTCCAGCGATCATACGCAGGGTTGTGGTCTTTCCACAGCCCGATGGCCCAAGCAGTGCCACAAACTCACCATCGTTTATTGTGAGGTCAACTGGCTTGACCGCATAGATCGCGCCGAATTGTTTTGCCACTTGGCGCAGTTGAATGGTTGCCACACACGATCCCTTAGTTTCAGTATTAAGAAGCTATCTGAAAGTGGCGAGTATAAGGGCTGTAACCCTCACGCGCCCTGCCTGTCGCAGTCGGTGCCGTATTCGCTCGGTTGCGACGAGCAGGAATGAATTGATAGACACTACCCTTCGAAGTGGCTGACGATCACAAACATCAGCATCCCAGCTAAAAACGTGATGAAACTATAGGTGAAGAGACTGATCACAAATGGCTGGAACATCATGACTGCGCCGAGTGCCATCAGCCCCATCGCAATGCGTTCTAGGCGCCGTTTGCTGGTGATTGGTGAGCGGGAGGGCTGCTCTGGTTGTGTACTCATTGGCGCAGTGCTCCAAAGGTAATGCCGCGCAACAGGTAGTTGCGCAGCGCAAAGGTAACCACCACAACCGGGATGAGGAACAGCAGCGAGCCCGCCGCAATCGCCGACCACTCGATGCCGGCGGTGCCGAGTACGGTTGGGATGCTGGGTGGCGCCGTGCGTGCGTTCTCACTGGTGAGCATGAGCGCGAAGGCGTACTCATTCCAGGCAAAGATCAGGCAGAAGACGGTGGTTGCCGCAATGCCGGTGATCGCCTGCGGCAGCACGATCTTGGTAAAAGCCTGCCAGCGACTATAGCCATCGACAAGCGCAGCCTCCTCGTACTCGCGCGGAATTTCATCGATGAAGCCCTTCAGCAGCCAGACCGAGAGCGAGAGATTGAATACTGTGTAGAGCAAGATCATGCCAAGATGCGTGTCGTACAGCCCAACCTGGCGAAACATGAGGAAGATCGGGATGGTGACGACAACGGGTGGCAGCATGCGCGTACTCAGGATGAAAAACTGCCAGTCGGCGGTGCCCTTTACGCGGAAGCGGCTGAATGCGTAGGCTGCGAGAACCCCCAGCGCAACCGAGAGGATCGTCGAGAAGACCGCAATGATTACCGAGTTTGTCAGGCGCTGGCCGTATTTGCTCGGGCCGATGATCTTAAGGCCGCGCTCCAGCATCAACCGATCGGCCCAACCGAGGGTAGGATCTTTCGACAAGCGATCCTGCGCTATCTTGGTCAGGGTTGAGCGCTGGGTGAAGAGGCTCACAAACCCCTCCAGGGTCGGCTGGAAGATCGGGCGCGGCGGCA
Source organism: Roseiflexaceae bacterium (assembly GCA_031362265.1). Lineage (GTDB taxonomy): Bacteria > Chloroflexota > Chloroflexia > Chloroflexales > Roseiflexaceae > JANLSE01. The sequence goes on along the minus strand of JANLSE010000431.1, from coordinate 15,287 downwards.
CAGCGATCACATCCTGGCGCGGCTTGAAGGCTGTCATCAGCATCCAAATTACTGGGATGAGAAAGAGCACACATAACACAATCGCACTGATCATACGCGCAGTTGTCAGCGTGCGGGCTTGAGCTACATTTTCGACTTTAGGCATAGCATACTCGCTAGTAGGCGGTTGTTTCACCACAGCTGGCGTGGGCATAAAGAAACGAAGGGCTTAGCCCTGCTTGATCTGATTCAGATACTTCACATATACATTGCTGACGCCAGTAATGATCACCAGCACGATATAGGCAAGCGCGCTGGCCTTGCCTGTTTGCCATTGCGGGAAGGCCAGCCGATAAAGATCGACGGCTACAAGCTCGGTGGCATCGCCCGGGCCACCGCCGGTAAGGCCCATCACAAGGTCGAAGGTTTTGAACGCCTCGATCGTGCGGAACAGTACGGCGATCAGCAGTAGCGGCGAGACCATCGGTAGGGTGATGCGTAGGAAGGTAAATAGGCCGCCTGCACGATCGATTTCGGCGGCCTCATACAAGTAATCTGGGATGGCCGATAGGCCAGCAAGGCACAGCAGCATCACATATGGTGCCCACATCCAGACATCCACGATCACCACACCCCACAGGGCGAGGCGCGGGTTGCCGAGCCAATCGGGGCCAAGGCCAGCCGGGAAGCCAATCAGATAGTTGAAGATACCATAGCTTGGGTTATAGATCAGCTTCCAGAACAGCCCGACCACAACTGGCGAGAGCATCATCGGGATGAGGATGAGCGTGGTGATGATTCCGCTGCCGGCAAACTTGCGCCGCAGCAGCAGTGCCAGCCCAAAACCGACCAGCAGTTCGAGGCTGACGGATGCGAAGACATACAATCCGGTGGTGCGAAAATAACGCCAGATCTGCGGGTCGTTCAGTAATTCGCTGTAGTTCTGTAGCCCGATCCAGTTGGCTGGCTTATTGGCGATCGCCGAGTAGTCGGTAAAACTCAGATACAGGCTATAGAAGAGTGGGAAGATATTGAAGACGATCAGCAGCGCAAGCGTCGGCCAGAGAAACAGCCGTTTGAGTGTATCATCGCTGAGCCCGTGGCGAGTATCTGCGCGTGTGAGTCGGTCGACGCGTGCCATAGAACATCCCTCTGTGGCACCCACACTGCATCACGCAGGCAGTGGATCGTGATGCTCGATCCCAAGATCTGTGCAATGCAGTGTGAGCGATACGCTTGTTATGTTTGCAGCCCAGCCTTCTTAAAGACTTCATCGTGCTGCTTGGCTATCGTATCGAGGGTGCTCTGTGCGGTGCCCTCGCCATTCACGATAAACTTATGCAGCTCGGTCTGCGAGATCGTCAGCAAGTCGGCATAGACCGGGACAGCCCAGAAATCCTTAACCTTCTGCATCGTCTCGGCAAAGGCCGGGTTGAATGGTGTATTGCCGAGGAACTCTGCCGATTGGAGCACTGAGTTATTGCAGGTATAGCCACCGAGTTCGGCCCATTTCTTCTGCACATCATCCTTGGCAAGCCAGCGCATAAACTCGAGTGAGGCGGCCTTCTTATCATCGCTGACATAGTTGATAATGCTGATGCCCTGACCACCAAGCGCGGCGAAGCTCTTGCCATCCGGGCCAGCCGGATTGGAGAAGAAGCCGGTTGTTGCGGCATACTTATTCGAGGCCTCGTTGGCCAAGCCAGGGAAGAACGCGAAGAAGTTCATACCCATGGCGACCTGCCCGCTGGTAAAGTGGTTAATGCTCTCCTGCCAGAAGTCGTTGGCGCTGCCAGGCGGCACAAACTTGTACAGCTCGCGGTAAAAATCAAGCGCCTCGACAGCTAATTTACCATTCAACACGCCCTCGGCCTTGTAGGTCTTTGGGTCGCCCCACTCGCCGCCCCAGGAGAAGAGTGTGTTCTGATACCCCATAGTGATGGCATCGCCATCCTTCTGGGTATAGATCGAGAGTCCATACAGGTTCTTATCTGGGCGGGTGAAGAACTCGGCGATGTTCTTGAGATCTGCCCATGTCTTCGGGACGCCGAGATCGCTACCATACTTAGCCTTGAAGGCCTCCTTCTCGGCGGGATCCTCAAAGAGATCTTTGCGGTAGCACCAGCCACAGGCATCGCCCTCTAGTGGGTAGGCCCAATACTTACCGGTGCCCTTAGGGTACTCTGCATAGTATGTGACAGTTGCTGGGGCGAGTGCCTTGCCATTCAGATCACTGTTGAACTTATCGGTCAACTCGACATAATGACCCTGCGTCGCACCCTGGCCAAGCCACTGGCTATCGCCAACGACCATATCATAGGCCTGGCCCTTGGCGGCGAATTCGGCAAACACGCGCGTGCCAAAGCTCGGCCATGGCTCCTGGACGACTTTGACATCGACACCGCCAACCGCCTTATAATCTTTGACGAGCTCCTGAAGGTAGTTGGCCGGATCCCACTCTGCCCAGATAATCGTAAGCTCCGAGACGCCAGTTGCAGGTGCGGCCGGGGCTGTCGTTGGGGCAGCCGGAGCCTCTGGCGCAGCAGGGGCGGCAGTCGGAGCGGCTGGGGTAGCTCCACCACATGCTGCGAGCAGCAGCGACCCACCACCAGCAAGAGTCCAACGCAGAAATTGGCGTCGCGAACGACCGAACGTATCCTGAGACATCTGTAGCTCCTTTGCTTCATCTGATTGATATTAGATTGAGATCTGTGGCTGATACGCCTATGATCCCAACCCACTTATGGCAAATCCATAGTATCATCCGCACTCGGTACGCTATACCCTCCTTTCTACATATACTTGCGCAGTGTCTTGATCGACTCCTCCACCAACCAGGAATAGAACTCTTCGGAGAGGACACCACTGCCGTGATCTTCAATGAACTTAAGTTGCTCGGCGGTCAGGGTTGCATCAGCAGTGGCGAGCGCATTCTTGTAGGGGTTAGCGGGTGTGCGGTCGATCGATGGCACGAATTCAACGGTGAGTGAGCCATCGTAACCAATTCGCTTGCAGGTTGTTAAGAGACGCTCCCAGTCAAGCGAACCCATGCCACACGCCATGCGTTGGTTATCGGCCACATGCAGATCGAACAGCTTCGGGCCAGCGTTCTCAATTGCCTTAAACATGTTGGCATCTTCCTGGTTCATGTGGTAAACATCGAGGCAGACCCCAACATCAGGCCCAACGGCCTCAGCTAGGAGCAGTGCCTGATCGTGGCGATTGAGGAAGTTGGTCTCGAAGCGATTGAGCGGCTCAAGCGCTACTCGCACACCAACCTTATTGGCATATTCACGCACGGCCTTAAGCCCTTCGATCGCCCAGGCCCATTCCTCCTCCGGCGAAGCCATGGCCTTCACCTTGCCAACCTCTGAGGGCACGATACTCATGGTGCTACCATCCAGATCGGCGACCATCTGGATGCACTTCTCGAGATATTCAACAGAGCTGGCACGGATCGCCTCATCGGAGTGGATAAGATCGCGACCGGTGAACATCAGGCTGATCGAGCCATAGCAGCTGATCTGATTGTCTTTTAACAGCTGCTTGACAGCCTTGATCCCCGGTGCACCTGGCGAGAGTTCGACGCTATCATAGCTGATCTCGATGCTGTCGTAGCCATATCTCGCTAGGCGGCGGATCGTGGTCTCGAGTGGTTCGGCGCGCATCCAGTTGTGCATGGAAACCTGCATTAGACAAACTCCTCTCTGAGTATTACTACGCTACAATCGGCCAGCAATATCGCACCCTACCTAGGTTGCCAACAAGAGGGCTGCGCTCCCTGAATTACATCCGATAGACCGCATGCGCCTCGGGCGCTTCGCCACGCAGCAGTCGCAGCACATTCGCGGCTGTCGACAGACACATCGCACGGAAGGTTGTGTCAGTCAGCGCCGCAGTGTGTGGTGTGATCAGAACGCGCTCGCTTTGGAGTAGGCGCTCATTCACTCCGGGCGGCTCGGGATCGAGTACATCGGCGGCGAAGTAGCCTAGCGTGCCCGCACCCAGTGCATCTGCTAGCGCCCGCTGATCGATCACAGCGCCACGTGCGGTGTTAATAAGCAGTGCGGACGGTTTCATCAGCGCAAGCTCGCGGGCACCGATCAGATAGCGCGTCGCGGGTGTTAGGCTGACGTGAATGCTGATGACATCCGCTGTGCGAAGCACCTCCTCTAGCCCAAGAAACGGGATGCGCCCCTCACGTTGTGTGCGACTCCAGGCGATCACCTGCATGCCGAAGACCTCAGCGAGTTCGGCAACTCGGGTGCCGATTGCACCAAGCCCAAGAATACCGAGCGTGCGGCCGCGCAATTCAAGTGCAGTGTAGCCCTCGCGCGCATTCCAATGCCCGTTGTGTGCGAATCCGACGATCTGGCGCAGGTGGCGTGAAGCTGCCAGAATCAGCATGAGCGTATGCTCCGCCACAGCGTGGGTTGTGCTGCCAGGGGCATACACGACCGGTATCCCTCGAATATTTGCTGCTGCCAGATCAATATTATCGAGCCCAACGCCGCAACGTGCGACAACTTGTAGGTCACGGCAGTATTCCATGAGTGCGTTTGTCACACGCCCGCGCCCACGCGTCACGATCGCGCGCACCGCATGAGTTTGTGCAGCCTCCTCAGCACTGCGTTCATCTGTCGCCAGGATTGTCTCTTCGAACTGCGACAGCATAGCCTCGGCCTCACGATGGATCGACTCCAGCAGCAGGATCGTCATGGTTTTGCAGTCTCGTGATACAGTGTTGCATCCTCACCACGCAGCCCGCGACCATCATTGCGGTTGGAACTGTAGACACTGATTCCTGGCTCTACGAGCTCATCTGCGAAGATTGCATCATCGATTGCAGTGCCTGGCGCGCACGAGATTTCGAGCAAGTTGCCAGATGGATCGCGTACAAACATTTGCATCGCGCCATCGGGCAGACGCCGCACCTTGCCCCATGGCGATGTGTCGATCACCCCTAGGCTCCGCATACGGTGGAACACTGCGTTGAAGTCGCTCACCTGGAAGCAGAGGTGCCCGCGAAACGAAGCCTGATCTGGCCACTCGGTAACATGCAGCTGCTGGCGTTCATTCACACGGTAGAATTGTGCTGGAAAATCGAGGTTGAACGTTGGCAGCGGCTCCAGGCCCAGCTCTTGCTCATAGAACGCGCGGGCCGTATCAAGATCCTGTACGACCAGCGTCACATGATTGATCTGGAGAATATTTGACATGGCGCTCTCCTCTCCAATAGCATCGCGGTGCGTGTTATTCGCTCACCCGATAGCGCTCTACTACGTCGGCACGCGGTGTGACGCCCAGCCCCGGCGCGCTGGGTGCGGAAAAGGTTCCATCCAGGCAGGCGAACGACTCTTCTGGCAGTTCATGGAGCAGCGGATTCGCCCCCAGCGAGTATTCCAGGATCGTCGCGGAGGGGCTAGCGAAGGCCAGATTTAGCCCTGCGGCAAACGAGAGTGCAGATCCCCACAGATGCGGCGCTAGGCCAAGCTGATAGGTTCCAGCTAGCGCCGCGATACGCATGCCCTCGGTGATTCCGCCGCAGATCGCGAGATCGGGCTGTAACACATCGATGGCCGCAACCTCGATCAGGTCGCGAAAATCGAAGCGAGTGAACTCGCTCTCGCCGCATGCGATCGGGATACTTGTCTGCGAGCGCACTTCAGCGGTTCCGCGACGGTTATCGGCGCTGATGGGCTCCTCAAACCAGGCCAGGTTACACTCTTCTAGCGCGCGGCAGAACTGCTTGGCCTCGGGCACGCTGTAGGTGCCGTGTGCGTCGGCCATAATCCCTATGTTTGGGCCAAGCGCCGCCCGCGCCGCCCGCACGCGCGCCACGCTTGTCGCGACGTTCGCATCCATCACGCCAACGCGCATCTTCACGGCTTGAAAACCCTTATTGACATACCCGGCCAATTGCTCGCCAATTCCATCGACCCCGGCCCAACCGCCGCTAGCATAGGCTGGCATGCGCTCGCGGCAGACCCCACCGAGCAACTGCACCACTGGCACACCTAGTGATTTGCCAAGCACATCCCAGAGCGCCATATCGACCCCGCTGATTGCCGAGATCGTTAGGCCGCGTCGCCCAAGCACTGGGAACGCCCGCCCGTGTGTTAATGCATAATGGCCGCGCGTGCCATTGTACATCTGCTCCCAGAGCGCCGATATGTGGCGCGCATCTTGGCCGATCAGGATCGGCTTCAGCTCACGCTCGATGCATGTGACCAGTGCAGCGCAAACCCCCGCGCTGCCGACGGCGGCCTTGGCCTCGCCGTAACCCACCAGGCCATCCTCGGTCGACACGCGTACTAGGGTCATATCAAAGCTCGCGATACGCCCAAAATCCGAGACATGCTGGCGATCATAGGGGATTGGACAGTGCAGCCATGTGGCATCAACATCACGAATACGCATGTGCCACCTCATCATTCAGCGTATCTGTCCACCCCAGGCGGCGAGAAATCTGCCCGGCCGCATCAACCAGCATGGTGGTTAGCTCGGCCAGGCGTGCGTCGTCCAATCGATCATTGGGTACACCGATGCTTATCGCCGCAACAATCGTGCGGCTGTGGTCGTGGATCGGCGCAGCAACGCACTGCACGCCAATCGAGGATTCCTCGCGATCGAGTGCAAAGCTTTGGCGGCGGCAGATCGCGAGCTGGTCGAGCAGATCTGGTAGCGCGCGAAGTGTATGCTGGGTGCGGGCCTGGAACTGATAACCCTCGTAGAGCATACGCACCGTGTCATCCTCCAAGCGTGCCAGGAGCACCTTGCCGACAGCCGTGGCATGCGCGGGCATACGGCTGCCAACCCGCGCCACCAACCGCACCGAGTAGATGCCATCCTGCTTGCCCAGGTAGACAACATCGTGGCCATCGAGTATCGCGAGCTTGACTGTCTCACGACATTGCTCTGCCAGCCGCGCACCAACTTCATTGAAGACTGGCACCAGCGAGACACGCTGCAAATAGGCGCTGCCAAGCTCAAAAACCCCAACACCAAGCTGATATGTTTTGTGGCGCGGATCTTTTTCAACCATGCCATGGCGCTGAAGTGTTGCGAGTAGACTGTATACTGTACTGCGCGATACCTGTACCGCATCGCTGAGCTCCGCCAGGGTTAACGATGTGGCTGCACTCGCTAAGATGCGCAGCAGTGCAACGCTCCGATCAAGTGCCGGAACGGGTGTTGTGGTTCGTGAGCCATTGGTGCTCTGTTCAGTCTGGTCGATCGCTCCATTGCGCATCGCTATTCACAGTTCTGTATACAGAATAGGTTTCTTGATACGGGATGCGATTCAGTATAAAGAGCGTGCGCAGAGTTGTCAAGTGGGAATTTGGGGAGTATGGTTGAGGGCTAGTTGCCCACATGGTGGCAATACCGCCGTGTGGGCAACTACAGTGATGCTAGTTCAGGTTAGCAGAAGTTTGCGTCGGGTTGTGAACAGCGACTTGGCGACAGCCAATGTCGGCGCTTCATCTCTCAACTCAGCACAGATTTCCAGAGTGCTGTACTAGATCCCAGATTTGTGTGACCCGTTATTATCTGCCGAGTCACTGGTGAGCTGACGCATCATGCCAACTTGATCAAATTCTGCCCAGAGCTCAGCGATCTGGTTGTTCTCTAAACGCATGATTGCGCTAGCGGTGATTGTTATGGCTCTGCCAGTTGGAGGCATCCCCAAGAAATCGCCAGTATGTGTGCCGTGTAGACTGAATCGCACCGCTGCGCGGTCGCCCTCTGCAATTGCCAGATCAATCGCATGGCGCATATCGGGAAAGCCAGCATAGAATGCGGATGCAAATGCGGTATGGCCATTGAGATCAAATACTGGATTCCCCGCTAAATGGGCAGTGTATTCTGAGGCGCATAATTCTGGAGCAGGGCCACCGCGTAGCCGATCTTGTTCAACAAAAAATTGGCGTGCAATATCGCGATTCGTATTAGGCAACATATGCTTCTCCGTTCGTTACAACTCGTGCTCCATTTGAGCTTAGCAGGTGCTTCTCAAGAATAGCTTTGATATTGACCAGGCTAGCTTCCCATTGTGCGTATGCTTTTGGTTCGGTGGTCTTGAATACATGCCGATTGATCAGATCGCCAATCCAGTTGTCGTAGAGGTGAATATGCTGAGTCAGCTGAGTTCCATTTGGTGTGGCCTCAAGCTGGAAGCTATAATCGCCAGCATGGACAACACCAGGATAGGGTACCCAGGAGCGCCATGAGATCGTATGGTGTGGGTTGAGCGCAACTACTTGGCACATGGTATCGCCAGGGATTCCACTCCGCAGTGGCTCAAATGGCTGCCGATCAGCTTGCCAACCCTGGCGCTCAGCAGTTACATAGATCGCGCCGACGCCGTTTGAATCGCCTGGTTTCTTGACGGTTAATTGCTGTACCGATTGTGCCCATTCTGCGTGGCGTGGGAGATCGGCGAGGTATGCATACACCTGCTCAATACGGGCGGCGATAGTGATTGTATGTTTCCACGTAATGTTCATGAAATCCTCCTCTGGCCATAACGGATAGCCGATTGACCGACTTACATAACCCCAAGCTGGCGCAACATACCAAGATCGTCGTTATTAACCCAATGTTCGACAATCTGATTGTTTGCAATACGGCAGATGTGAATACCTTCGGCTACGACAGATTTACCGGTGGCAGGTATGCCTTGGAACGCACCTTGATGGGTGCCGCGAAAGCGGGCGCGGACAAACACAATATCATTCTCGGCGGCAATGTCGGCGATTTCCCAGCTCCCATCGGGGAATGCGGCCTTCATATTCAGCCGATTGCGCTTCCAATTTTCGCGCCCCGATGGCGATCCAGTTGATGTGACATAATCAACAACATCATCAGCTAGCACCTGATCAAAGACAGCCATGTTAGCTGGGTTGATCCCTTCCTGGACGAAGCGAATAACTAGTGCCTTGTTTTGTGCGATGCTCATACATTCCTCCTCAGTAGTATTCATACATTCAATGGCATGAGTCTACACAAAGGTGGCTGTGAATGCATCGTGGAAAGATACGGAGATTAGGATTGGCTACAAATCTTGGCACTCAGTAATGGTGCCAAGATCAGTCGATTCGATGTGCCAGGCCAACCTGAATAGCCCATGCCGCAATGTCGCGGCGTGAGCTCATATTGAGTTTGCCTAGGATATTACTAATATGGGTTTCGATCGTTCGCTCGCCGAGCACAAGTGTGGCTGCAATCTCACGGCTGGTGTGGCCTTGCGCAATCAATTTGGCAATCTCACGCTCACGTTTGGTCAGGCTGATCGTGCCAGATGTGCCAAGTTGATTCGCTGGCTCACTGAACGAGCGAGGTAATATCGCTGTAGTAGCATGCTGAAACGTTTGCTGAAGGGTAGGGTCAGGGATGCGCTGCGTGAGTTGCTGAATGATGGTCTGTGCTTGTGCGTAGGCCTGCCGAGCCAGTGTGCGCCGACCATGTTCATGATAGAGCCGCCCTAGACGATGTTGAATGCGCCACTGGATTGGTAGGAGGCCAAGATGAACAGCGCCAGTATATGCAGCAATCAAGGCGTCTGCGGAGGTTTCATAATCGCCAAGCGCAGCTGCGGCTTGGCCTTGCAGGAACCAGAGATCTGGAATACATCCCGGCTCACGTTGATTTGCATGCAGAGCCGTTGCAATCAGTTGCTGAGTGATTTCCAGAGCCAGTTGTGGATCGCCATCAGCCAGTGCAAGCTCGACACGTGCGCACCAATTGAGTCGCTGGCCTTGTGTGTGCATAGGTGTGTCTGACTGGTGGATCAGTGGCAGCAGAATCTCACGCGCTCGGGCAAGCTCCCGCTGCGCAATATAAACTCGCGCTAGGTACCCGACGACACGACGTGTAAGAAATTGGCCAAGCTCAACCGTCGTTTCAAGGGCTTCTTCTAGGTAACTACGCGCCAGTGGTAAGTCGAGAAGATCGAAGGCAATTGCACCATAGGCAAGCGCCGCTCCGGCTAGCCAGACCGGGTGACCAATTGTTTGGGCCAATTCCCACGCCATTTGAGTTCGCTGGAGTGCAAGGGTATACTCACCTGCCGCGCCGTGGGTCAATGCAAGATAGACTAAGGCATTGGCTTCACCGGCAGGCCAGCCGCTCTGCTGTGCAAGCTCACAGGCTTGCTCGCCATCACGAATCCATGCCTGATAGCCATCCTCCACCGGTGCGGTTGTCGTATGGTAATAGCTGATCCCACGCAGCCCGCTGGTTGCCAATGCCGATGAAAGGCCCGGTAAATCACCAAGCTCTTGAAAAAGCGCAATTGCATGTTGATAGTGAACCATAGCGGCGGGCTTATCTGAACCCATCAAATGGGTAACCCCCAATAGATCATAGGTAGTAGCCAATCCGGCACGATCATTGATGCGCTGGAAGATTTCTAGCGCCTCGAAATGATAGCGCAATGCGGCCTGGGCTTGTTCATCGAATAGGTGCCAATTGCCATAGCGATTGAGGCTTTGGCCGAGTATGACTGGATTGTTGAGTGTGCGGGCAAGTTCGAGCGCCTGCTGGAGATACTGCCCCATTTTGGCGTAATCGCGTGCAGCATAGAAGAATCCAATCGCAAGCAGTGCATGCCATTGTTCGATCGATTCTCCCGCTGCGGATGCTTGTTCAAGCGCAGTACGATAATTACCAAGCGCGGCATCAGCCTGTCCAAGTGTCTCATACATGCTGCCACGCGCACGAAAAAGGGCAGTAGGTGGCTGTACTCCAAGCTGTTGGTAGGCGCTTAACGCACGGTTATATTGTTCGATTGCGGCATAGGGTGCGTAGAGGCGCTGGGCCTGCTCGGCAGCTTGTTGTGCGTAATTGGCAGCTTGCGCCCACATTCCGCCTTCGTAGCAATGATGGGCAAAATCAGAGATCGAGAGTTCATTGTGCTGTGGCACAAGTTGTTCTAGCGCTGTAGCGATCTGCATGTGTAATATACGCCGCTCACGGGCAAGCAGATCGGTGTACAGAACGGCCTGTGTGAGTGCGTGCCGAAAGGCATAACGATCGGCTGTTTCTTCAACAAAGAGCTGGGAGTCAATCAACGCACGTAGTGTAGATACGAGTGCCACCTCACTCATTCCAGTAATCTGTCGGATCAACGCAATATCGAAACGGCGGCCAGTGACAGCTGCGACACGAACGAGTTCGCGGGTTTGTGGATCCAGTTCGGCCAATTGGCGTTGTACGGCTGCCCGTAAGCTGCGCGGGATGCTGAGATCGGCAAGTGCTTTACGCTCCCAGCGCTCATTGGTTCGGTAGATATCACCGCCTGCCACCAAAGCCTTGAGTACTTCTTCGACATAAAATGGATTGCCCTCGGTAAGGTTATATAACACTGAGAGGAAATCGCCACGGATTGGGCGATTCTGATGGAAGATTGCGCGCAGCATTGCATCAGTTTGCTCAAAATCCAGGGGTGCTATTGGCAAGAGTGTTGCGAGGCGCTCACGCTCTAGTGTTTCGAGAAGCAACATTAACTCGGTATTGGTCTGGTTTTCGCGGCATGTTGCCAGCACAAGGATTGGCCACTCATGCAGGCGCCTAGCAAGCGCAAGCAGCGTATCCAGGGTTGTTCCATCGCTCCAATGCAGATCCTCAATCACCACCAAGAGCGGGTTATGCATTGCTTGCTGGCCAATAAGTTGGACGAATGCTTGCAGAATCCGCTGGCGCTCTTGTTGTGGATCAAGAGCGATCATGTTTGGCTGAGGAAGCAGGGTGGCGTATTCGGGCAACAGGCTGATCAGATGTGGCGCCATTGGGCCGAGTGCTACACTTGCCGCTGCAGGCGAAAGCGGGCCAAGCCATGCACGCAGCATATCGATCAACCCTGCATAGGGCAGCGTCGCATCTGGCTCAAAGCAACGCCCCTGCATGATTGTATATGCCTGTCCCAATGCCTGTTGGCGTATCTCTGCAACCAGCCGGGATTTACCCACGCCGGCCTCGCCAACCAGCAACGCCAGGCAACCCTGCCCTGCCGCAGCCTGAGCTATTGCATTGCTCAGAGCCGCCAGTTCTGGCTCACGCCCGACAATAATTGGGCAGGTGACAGGCGGACTGATGGGTGTCTCCATGTCCAAGTGCACCTTTCAGAACGAAAGCCACCCAATCCGCAATTCATGCTACCCCAACATTGCATTCGCTGCCATACTGCCATCACCAACACGGGCGCGAAACAGATCAACCGTTTCGCGAACTGCCTGATCTAATGGCGTATATGGGATCGCGCCGATCACCTTTGTTAGTGGTGTTGCATCAAATTCTTCTGGCAGCGCCAATGCCTGATCAGTATAGGTGATCGTACCCTTGGCGGCTGGTGCGGCCGCTTCGATCGCAGCTACCACCTCGTGCATCTGGGCGACACTCCCGCGCAGGTTGAAGATCTCGGCACCCTCAAATGGCGCACGCGCACAGGCAATAAATGCGCGGGCCACATCATCGGCATATTGAAAATCGCCACGCCCGCCAAATGGAATATGGTAGGGCTGGCCAACAGCAGCCGCAAACATGGCCTTGGTAGGTGAGCTTGTCATACCCTGATCGCGGCCTGGCCCATACACAGTATAGGGCCGCAACCCAATACTCGCTACATGGTTATCCTGCCAGTAGATCCGTGCTGTTCCCTCATTCGCCTGCTTATACACTCCATACAGATTGCCAGGGTGGCCGCTTGCGCCATGCGCAACCATCGCGCCAGGCTCGGCTGCATCGGCTGCATCATAAACCGCGACCGAGGACGCATAGATCACTCGATCAATACGATCTCGCCGCCGTGCAATCGCTTCAAACATATTGACAGTACCAACTACATTGACGCGTGCGCCAAGCGGTGGGTTTGCCCGACAGAATGGCACCTGTAGCGCAGCGAGATGAATCACATGGGTGATTGCCTGCGAATCCAGGGTGTGCTCAAGCGCATCCAGATCGGTAATATCACCCTGCACAAATGTGACCTGCGCAAGCTCATCGCTTGACATAATAAGCTTTAGGCGACGTGGATCGCTCCCCAGATCGAAGACAACCGGCTGAGCTCCTTCGCGTACCAGATTACGAGCGACCCACGCGCCAATACAACCAAGCGCGCCGGTAAGTAGAAACCGATCCATATGAAACCTCCTAGACAGGAAGACGACTAGAGACAAAAAGACAAGGAGACAAGATGACAAGATGACAGCGCAAATCGTTCCATCACTTCAATGCTACACCCAGAGGGTACCCGGCTCCAATGCTCCACCGCTCCATCACTCGGAAGTAAAGGCAAAGAGTGGGAGCGCAAAGAACGGAAACGCAAAGGCGCAAAGGCGCAAAGATCTAATAGGTGTGATGAATGCCAGTTCTACCGCTTCAATGCTTGGCCCAGAGGGTACCCGGCTCCAATGCTTCGCCCAGAGGGCACCCGGCTCCAATGCTTCAATGTTTCATCGCTTCCCGTGCTACATCTTTCCCGAGTTCTACTGCAAAATTGGTGCCACGATCCCATGGGTAGACCTGGCTCATGCTGGCCCAGAATAGCCCAGCCAATGGCGTTTTGAGTGGCGGGATGTTGGCTGAGTGCCCAAGTGTAACAATTGGTTGTGCATAGGTTTCACGATGCAACCAGATCTTCCGAATCCAACTCGCATCGAAATTTGGGTTAAAGCGCTTGAGTGCTGGCAGAAATTCTTCTAGAAGCTGCTGTGCATCGAGTTGGAAGTAGCGGTGTGATGGCTCAAGGTAATCGCCACAGTAGATCAGATGATCGCCACCGTAGTGTTTAGAATTAACAAAATTGGTGTGTTCAACCAGCGCAAGGAAGGGGAACTCGCTTTTGGGTGGCATTAGCCAATAGGTGCCATCCAGCAGTAATTGCTGGCGTAGGGCGATTGTGAGTACAACTGCGCCCATTGATTTGAGGCCGCTGAGTTTGCCGAGGTAACTCGCTGGAAGCCCTGGTGCCAGTTTGCTTAGGAGCCCTGGAGCACCAGTTACGATCACTCGATCGGCATCTTCTGTCCCAGCACCATGCTCCCCGGTTGTAGTAACCCGCCAGCCGCGCTCGGTTTGTTCGAGTGCGGTAATCGGCGCGTTTAGATGAACGCTGGCGCCATGCGTACGCACAAACGCCAGTAGTGCGTCGGCAAAAGATTGAAACCCACCAACAAAATAGCCAAGTTTGAAGCTACGTGCCTTGAAGCGTGCCCATAGCCACGACATATTGACTTGCTCGGCATATGGCCCAAACTTGCCATCGAGCAGCGGGCGAATCAGGGATTCATAAGCAGCTGGCCCCATCATGCGCCGTGTCCAATCGGCTGCGGTTACCTGCTCTAGTGGCCGCCAATCGCGGACACCGAATTTCAGGTAGGCTGAGATCAGCCCAAACCGGACTCGATCCAAGAATGGCATAAATGGCACATTCAGAACCGCCAGCGCCGCCGCAACTGCATCCGGGCCAGGGAAACCACCACTGATCGGGTAGGCTTTTCCACGCCACCACTGGGCGGTAATTTGCCCCTGGAAGAAGAGTTGATCACGAATACCAATTTCTTCAACAAGCTGAATAATGTCGCTATCAGTTGTGAACAGATGATGGTAGAAACGCTCAAGCGACCATTCCCAGCCATCGTCGCGAAACCCAGAAGCGAGGCCGCCAGCCTGCACTGCCGCTTCATAAACCGTCACAGTATTGCCGGCTTTCAATAGTTCATTTGCGGCGGTAAGCCCCGCGATCCCTGCACCAATAATGACAACATGCATTGTATTGTGCTTTCTGCTTGCGCGCTACCGCTCTGTTACTGCGACTTCCATATCGCGCCAGCCGAGGTGTTCGTGTAGCATGAAAAAGGCGCCAAGCAATGTGATCGGCAACCAGAGCGCGACATGCAGCACGAGTGTGTAGCCCGTCGCAATCGCCTGAACCACTCCATATGCGGTAAGTACCGCAATGCCAGGGACATCAAAGGTTCCAACATAGCCTGGTGTCGATGGAAGCGTGGTAAACAAATTGACAATTGCTGTCATCAACATGAGCACGGTAAATGGCACTGCAAACGGGAATGCATGCATAACAAACCAGTACTTGGCCGTTTCTGTCAGCCAAATGACTGAAGAAGAGGCAAAAATGAGTAGCAGATCGCGCGGGCTACGTAGCGATTGGAGTCCTTCAATAAAACTATCGAAGAGTCCATGGACGCGTGATCGGAAGCGTATTGGAATGATCTTGTCGACAAACCATGTATAGATTTTGCTCATCGCCTGTGGGCGCGCAGCCAATAACAGAAAGGCGATTAGTGCCG
>JANLSE010000408.1:0-2909 GCA_031362265.1 Roseiflexaceae bacterium | reverse complement strand
CAATAAAACGGTGCGCGAAGTTGAGCCTCACACACTCATTCCTCGCGGGACAGCCGGCGAGATCATCCTTGTGGTCGAAGACGAACGGCGCTTGCGTGAAGTGACGGTGGCTGGATTGCGGGAGCTTGGCTATACGATCATTCACGCTGATGGTGGAGCCAACGCACTGATCAAGCTTGACCAGCATCCCGAAATTAGTTGTTTGTTCACTGACATTGTAATGCCGGGCTTGAGTGGACGCGAGCTGGCCGAAGAAGCAACGCGGCGTAGGCCCGACCTCAAAGTGCTGTTCACCACCGGGTACGCTCGTGAATCAGTGGTTCACAATCTGTCGCTTGCTCAGGGCGCTAACTTTCTACCCAAGCCGTACACACTTGACAGTCTCGCTCATAAAATGCGCACCGTGTTACAGGGCCCGTTGTCCGCGCCAGCGGCATGATCCCGGGTGGGCAGCGGGCACGGTTCTCTTAACTCATTTGCGCGTGCGGTACCGCACGCTCGACATATCTGAGGCGAGAGTCCGCAAAGGGCTAAGAGGCAGCATAACGCTGATTTTTCCACATGACCTAATCGATCATAGCGGCCGTTCGCCCCGCTATGCCGGCCCGGCAGGAACTCGCCCAATCGCGACATTCGCCTCCCCACATCGGTACGTTAGAAATTCACTCCAAAACTGATAGTTCGTCGCTCCGCGGAACACAACAATTGTTTGCTGACAGGGGTGGTCGGGAAACTCAAGTCAGGATCGGCGTGAGCGATAGATAGCCACCTATCGCGACCGCAAGGATGCCCGCAGCCTGGCCTATGCGCTCTCCAGCCGGCAATAGCTTCTCGACCATGACGAAAGCTGCAATGGCCACCACCCAGATCAGATTCATCACGCCACCGACGAATAGAAGGGCCATGATAAACCAGCAACAACCGATGCAGTAAGTTCCATGATGAACGCCCATGCGGAGTGCACCCCAGAAGCCCGGCCGCCAGTGTTGCGTAAGGAAAGCGATCGGCGCGCGGCAATGGGCAAGGCAAATGCGCTTCAGCGGCGTCAATTGAAAGAGCCCCGCGCTGATGAGCAAGGCTCCACCGAGGACCTGGCTGTTGAGCCGAATCGCATCCGTCAAGAGCCCGCTCGCCGTCATCGCCCATTGGGCGGTTGTTGCAAGCGCAGAAAACAGCATCCACGCGGCGACGTAAGCGCCCGCGAAAACAAATGTCGGCGGCAGCGTGGCTGCGGTGCCTTGATTTCCAGCCACGCGCGCGTACAACAGAATCATCGGCGCGGCCGACGGCAACATCATCGCCACCATCATGATCGACCACATCAGGAACACAGAGAACGCATAGGCTGGCGTCCACGGTGTCGAAGCCGTCATGCCGCCCATCGATGGCATACTGTCCATGCCGTCGCCACCCATGCCCATATCCGAGGCCGCGAGCCACCACCACGCGAGCGCGCTGGCCAGCACAATCGCGCCGCCGGTGATCAGTCTGTCGCGCGTGATCCAGGATGGGCGAGCGTCATCGCCGTTCATGCTGCGTTCAATGCCTGGGTCCGTTCGGGCCTACGTCCATCATTGCGATGTGCCCGTGCCGTCCAGTCCACTCCAATGGCATGGGCGCGCCAGTCTTTGTCGTTGAGCTTCCATACTCGGCCTCGTGATATTCGAATCCCGTAGGAAGCGTCACGCGGGCACGGTGCTCAAGGCCCGTCATCGGATTTCGAATCGGTTCAAGTTTGACGTCCGTGATTCCGCTGACGTGGAATGAGCCTTTCACCTTTTTGTAGTCCGCGTCGAACTCGATCTTCGCATATCGCGGCTCGTGGAACTTCGTTAGCGTCCCGGCAAAAACGTTGAAGATTGTTGCACCCGGCGTTGTTTCCTGACCGGTAATGATCTTGAGGACCGCTTCGCGCTGCTCCGGCGTACCGGCTTGCTCAATGACAGCTAAAGCTTCACCGTTACCCTCGTGAATTGCCTTCGGCCATTTGAAAATCGCCGCCCATGCCATTCCGTCGAGCTTGGTCGCTCCGAAGTGTCCGCGCACAATCTTCATCCCGACAGACGCGTGGCAGTACCCGTGCGAAGGAAGCGCATTGAATTGACAGGGACAACCGAACTCGCAGTTGCAGCTCGTAATCATTGGCCCTTGAATATTCCAGTCGATGGCCATGGACGTCTCCCGCGTAAATTGAAGTTCCCAATATTTGCAGGATACACCCATCGGCCCGCTGGGTGAAGCGTCGGCGCGTGAGATGTCAGCGCGTGAGATCGGAATGACGGGCTCAGCCCTCTCCGTAGTGACGATTGTGGCGATCTGGCAGCGACTATCCAAAATTGTTGTTCATCGAGCATGCTGCGGTGCGACAGGAATTCGCCCAAAAGCGACATTTGCCGCCCCCACACTTCGACCATCAAACACGTGCCCTAGCCATGGACTGCGGCCCGGTTAGATTGGCAACTGACAACGTCAATCCCAGCAGGAGCGGACATGTCGCTCGAAGACGCCTACTACGTCAGCCAGATCATCGCTGTCATCGCGATTCTCGCCTCGCTTGTCTTTGTGGGAGCTCAGGTTCGCCAAAGCGTTGAACAGACGAAGCTGGCGAACGTCCTTACACGTGCCGATATGAGCGAGCGTGCAAAGCGTGCTTTCGGCGATGTCGTGCGCGAGTTGATGAACAATCGACCGTTGGCTGAATTGTTTCGCAAAGTCATGTTCGAGCGCTCGGATCTGACGCCCGTGGAGACGACCCAGATATTGGTCTATCTGAATGTTTCACTGCACGCTCACCGGTCAGCCTTCATGTCAGTGCAGGATGGGCTGATCGACAAACGTGTCACCAGGGATTTTGACATTAATACGGCTTGGTACCTAACTGCGCCGGTTTTTGGGCGAGAATGGCGGCG
>JANLSE010000395.1:0-6304 GCA_031362265.1 Roseiflexaceae bacterium | reverse complement strand
CCGCACACAGCAAGACCTCACACAGCATGCGCTCGCACATGAGGTTGGATGTGCATGTTCAACTATTAAGAAGATCGAGATTGGTGCGTTGCGGCCATCGCGGCAAATTGCTGAGTTGCTCGCTGATCGGCTTGGTATTACGCTTGAACAGCGAGCAATCTGGATCAATACAGCTCGTAGTATAGAGAACATTGCACCAGATCTGAGACCAGGATTCGTTCCAGCGCGTCTCAGCACATTGCCAGCATCGATACCACTGATCGGAAGAGATATTGACCTAAGAGCGATATACAGCCAGCTTTTGCAGCCGGATATACGTTTAGTTACACTCACCGGCCCACCTGGAGTTGGCAAGACACGCTTGGCGATCACTGCTGCCAAGGCCATCGCGGCAACGTTTGCGAATGGCGTGTGCTATGTGGCATTGGCAGCAGTGACCGACCCTGCGGCAATGCTGCATGTGATTGGTAATGCGCTTGGCAGACAAGAAACGGCGCAGAGCTCAGCCATTGAGGCTATTGCTGCACTATTGCGGGATCGCCACATGCTGCTCGTGCTTGATAATCTTGAGCAGATTGTTGAAGCAGCGCCAGATATTGCCGCGCTATTGTCGCATGCGCCGCAACTGACGATCTTAGCGACGAGCCGTGTGGCGTTGGCAATTTCGGGCGAGCATATCTACGTAACTTCCCCGCTGGAATTGCCAACAGCTACAAGTATAGGGGTGAAGGCACTCAATGTGGCAGAAGGAGTATCTACCGCTGCGCTAGCACAAATTGCCAGTAGCCCAGCAATCGATCTCTTTGTCCAACGGGCGCGGGCAACCCGCCGATCATTCGAGCTGACCACAGATAATGCAGCAACCATAATGGCGATCTGTACGCAATTGGATGGGCTACCGCTGGCAATTGAATTGGCAGCTGCGCGTATCACAATACGTTCACCGCGTGAATTGCTCGCTGATCTGGCTTGTCCATTGCCAATCCTTACCCGTGGAACGCGTGACCTCCCGCAACACCAGCGGACACTGCGCGACTCAATCGCATGGAGCGAGCGTTTGCTTGGGCAAGATGAGCAGCAACTGTTCCGCGCGCTGGGGATCTTCGCTGGTGGGTTTACCCTCATCGCGGCTGCAGCACTGCATGGATCTTCTGCAACAGAGCACACACCGCATGTGCTCCTTGATCAGCTTCAATCGTTGGTAAGCGCGAGCTTGGTGCAGGTAACCGAAATGAGTAATGGTGAGCTACGCTTTATGTTACTCGAAACGATCCGTGCCTATGCACTGGAGCAGCTTGGCGTAGCAGATGAACGAACGATGTTGCAGGAACGCCATGCGCGCTATTACCTTGAGCTGGCAGAGTTGGCTGCGCTACAGCTACGGAGCAGTACACAAATAGGCTGGTTACAGCAGCTTGATCAAGAGTATGATAATTTGCGAGCAGCGTTGCTATGGGGATTTTCTGTCGAAGATTCAGGCGAGGAATCGTGTACAGCGCATATCATTGGTGCTCGTCTTGCGGTGGCGCTCTGGTATTACTGGTTTCTGCGCGGGCAATTGAGTGAGGCACATCGCTGGCTAGATGTTGTAGCGAGAGTGCCACATATGCCAGCAGTGTTACGGGCCGAGGCGCTCGTAAGTGGTGGTGTGATTCGCTACTATTCAGGCGGATATGCCCCGGTTGGACAGGCACCCTTCGATGGGCTAGCGCTGGCGCAACAACTCGCTGAGGTGCGGATCACCGCTCTTGGCTTAGCCACATTTGGGCATGATATAGCGACTAGCCCGGATGAAAGCCTTATACTGGCCCAGGCAATCAGCGACCCATGGATCATGGCGTGTGCGCTTGCCGAACAATCTGTGTGGAATAGTGATCCATATATGCGCGCAGCCGATGCAGCACAAGGGTTAGTGCTGGCGCAAACGACGGGTGATCGCTGGTTGATTGGGCGGCTGGAGTGGGCGCTTGGATTGGCCGTTCTTGATTGCGGGAAAACAGGCGATGCCGAGCAACACCTGATCGAGAGCCTGCGGTTGCAGCGCGAGATCGGGAACCAACTCGGTATTGCCTATGCGCTTCTGGGACGCTCGATGATCGCTTGGTCGCGTGCCGATCTTGCTATGGCGTACAGCCACCAGCAGGCACGCCTGGAAGTAGAGTGCGATTTAGGGAATATTGCGGGCGTTGCACATACAATCGGTGGCCTTGGAGATATTGCGCTGGTGCAGGCAGAATACCGTGAGGCAGAGGTGCGCCTCAATGAGAGCCTTGCGCTGTACACCGCCATGGCCGACGCTCACGGTTGTGTGCGATGCCATATCGTACTGGCACGGATCGATCTGGAGTGCGGACGCTATCAAATGGCAGAAGCGCGGTTACTGGCGAATCTGGAACAGGCGCATACAGGTGGCTTTCAGATCGGCGTTGGGCAATCGCTTGAGCTACTTGGAACGATTGCCATGGCATGTGGCAATCTTGATCGTGCCGCAGAACTGCTGCGTGAGAGCCTGATGGTAGCGCAAATGAGTGGCAATCGCTATGGAATTGCTATCAATCTCCGGCTAGCTGGAGAGCTCGCCCGCCGACAGGGTTGCCTTACCGAGGCGATCCGCTTGCTACATGAAAGCATGGAATACTATCGCGCACTTGGCAACCTGCCAGGTATCGCGGTCGTACAGGCCACACTTGGCTGGGCAATGCTCGATAGCGGTAATCCACAGATGGCGCATGCATTGCTGAGCGAGAGCCTGGCATGTTTTCGTCAATTGAATGCGCGCAGTTGGGTAGCATGGGTACTGGAGGGGTTAGCTGCGGTTGCAGCTGATCAGAGGTATTGGCGAGAGGCTGCACGTCTGTGTGGCGCAGCAAAGGCATTGCGTGAACAAACCGGCGCACGGCGCTGGCCTGTCGATGATCTTGGCGATAAAGTGATGCCAAGCAATGGTGCTACACTATATCATCTTGATCACACAAGGAGCAGCTAGAATGGACTCTCGCATTGTCATTGTAGGCGGTGGCGCAGCTGGTCTCTCTGCTGCTGGGGCGCTGAAGCGGCGCGGCCTTGATTCGATCGTGCTTGATCGGAACGCCCAGATTGGTGATGTATGGACTCAGCGCTATGATCGTCTGCGTCTGCATACGGTCTATTCTAGTATTGCGCATTACCCGTTGCCACGCCACTACCCGAAATACCCAACCAAAGCTCAGTACGCAGAGTATCTACGTGAATACGCCCGCCACTTCAAGCTTAATATCGTTGCTGGCTGCGCGGTACAATGCGTTGGGCCGACAAACGACAGCCCACCATCAGGCTGGCGAGTGACAAGTGACTGCGGTGAGTGGCAGGTGCCAGTCGTCATAACAGTAATCGCGGCCACCGGCTACCGTAGCGGGTTACCACAATTGCTCGATCTCCCTGATGCGCTCGACGAGCATGGCTACCCACGCTTTGCATCTGGCCAACCGACTAGCTTTCCTGGCCTGTATTTCATTGGCTATACACACAGCCTGCGTGGCCATCTCTACGAGGCAAATCTTGACTCGCGCCGGCTCGCAGAACACGTGCAAACATATCTGGAAGAGTCGTAATATTGAGGGCAACTTGCCAGCCTAAGAGATATCGCTCCCGTGTTGCGTTGCCCGTCTAATTGTGCATGTAGTGTGTTCTGCCTCGCAGCCTGTTTTCAGCGGTGCGGCGCAGCCATACACAAGCCACATAAAAGTGATACAATCGCTCTACTGCCTGTTACATCAGTTTATTGTTAGGAGCCAGAAGTTGAGTAATTATTATGATCTGGGCACCTATAGCCGCTCGGTAACGACACATTCAGCCGAGGCACAGCTCTGGTTCGATCGCGGCTTGATGTGGTGTTACGCCTATAACCACGAAGAGTCTGTACGCTGTTTCCGGAAGGCCACCGAATACGACAAAGAGTGTGCGATGGCCTATTGGGGTATTGCCTATGCCTCTGGTGCAAACTACAACAAGCGTTGGGATGCGTTTGCTGAAGATGAATTGAAAGAAGCGGTTGCCACTGCGCGCCAGGCAACCAATGCGGCGCTCCAATACTTGGATGATGCCACCTCGGTGGAGCAGGCGCTGATCCGGGCACTGGAACAGCGCTACCAATCCGATCAGGTGGTAAGTAACCCTGAGTTTTGTGCCTGGAATGACTCGTATGCAGCGGCAATGCGCGGCGTCTATGCAGCTTTTCCAGATGACTTTGACATCTGTACGCTCTTTGCCGAGGCACTCATTAATCGTACACCCTGGCAACTCTGGAATCTTAAGACAGGTGAGCCAGCAGATGGTGCTGACACTCTTGAGGCAGTGGCAGTGCTGGAACGAGCACTGCGCCTCATGGAGGAGCGCGGTGATCAAGCACACCCTGGTGTGTTGCATATGTATATTCACACGATTGAAATGTCGCCCCACCCGGAACGAGCATTGCGGGCCTGTGATGCCCTACGCGATCTGGTGCCAGACGCTGGCCATTTGCTGCATATGCCATCACATATTGATGTGTTATGTGGCCATTACTACGCCTCGCAGGAGGCCAATAGCAAAGCGATCATAGCCGATCGCAAATATCTGGAGCGGGCAGGGCCACTCAATTTCTATACCCTCTACCGCAGCCATGATTATCATTTCAAACTCTACTCAGCCATGTTTCTTGGGCAGTACCGCCCGGCTCTGGAAGCGGCTGAGGAACTGATTACCTCCATTCCGGAACAACTCCTGCGCGTCACAAACCCACCAATGGCAGATTGGCTGGAGGGCTTCATTGGTATGAAGCTGCATGCGCTAGTGCGCTTCGGTAAGTGGCGCACCATTATTGACGAAGCGCTTCCAGACGACCCAAAGCTCTATAGCGTTACAACCGCCATGCTTCATTATGCCAAAGGGGTAGCCCACGCAGCCAGTTCACAGATTACGGACGCCGAAGCAGAGCTGCAGCGCTTCGACGCTGCATTAGCATGTGTGCCAGAAACCCGCTATATCTTTAATAATAAGTGTACGGATATTCTGGCGATTGCTGGCGAAATGTTACGCGGTGAAATCCAGTATCGCAAGGGCAGCTACGATAGTGCATTCGCCCATTTGCGCAAGGCAGTAGAGCTGGATGATACCTTGCCATATGATGAGCCGTGGGGCTGGATGCAGCCGGCCCGTCATGCATTAGGTGCGCTGCTTCTCGAACAGAACCTCATTGAAGAGGCGCTACAGGTGTATCGAGCCGATTTGGGCTTGGACAAGACCCTCAGTCGGGCATCCCAGCATCCCGACAATGTGTGGAGTCTACACGGCTATGTTGAGTGTCTGCAAAGGCTTGCGAAGGACGAAGAGGCCGCGTCGGCACAACTCCGCCTCGACTTAGCGTTGGCACGCGCCGATGTGGAGATCAATGCGTCCTGCTTTTGCCGCGTTGGGGATGGCTGCTGCGACTAATGCTTGGCTCACAAGGAATCTAGAATCCGTAAGAAATTTCGTTATGTGATCCGCTTGGCGAATTCCGTGCGCCACTCAGGTGCCAGCAGCGCCAGGGTACTCAGTTGGCGTGCTGCCGTATGATCCTCTGGCGCGCGAAAGGCACGCACGATGGAGGCAACCGAAACATCTGGGTGCGGCCGCTCGACCAGCCTGAGGACATCATCAGATTGGAATGTGCCAGGGGTAAGAACGCGCAACAGGAAGCCCAAACGCCCGGTCTGCATAATCTGCTTCACGAAATCTGGCCGGCCAATACGCCGGGCCTGCTTGTAGCATGGCATACGCGGCTGGCTCACTTGCACCAGAGCATTGCCGCAGCGTAGCGTATCACCAATACACACGTCGCCCTCATTAACACCTGCAAGTGTGAGATTCTCGCCAAAGATGCCAATAGGCAGTTCCAACTCAAGTGCTGTGCGCCAGTGCGTGTAGTGTTCGGCAGGGCAGCAACAGATCGCTCGTTCGGGATCTGGGCCATTTCCTGTATGTTCATCCCCCATTATTCCAGTATGGGTGACCATTATGGAGCCATCGAGCGCCGTTTTGTAGATCGCTGTTGTCCAGGTGCCATCCGAATACGGAATCTCCTGAAGCGCACCGACCTGCACTCGCAACATGCGCCAGTCGGTGGAAACTCCCTGTGCAGGCTGATTATGGCTCATTGTGTGGTTTCTCCTCTTCCTGGGCTGCATTTGCAACCGCCAGCAGAATAACACAGATCCTGATGAATAGCGCAAAGAAGAGGCATATTATCACCACAGAGACACAGAGAAACAGAGACCCGCAAATACTATGAATCGGGTGATTGGTA
>JANLSE010000291.1:0-7593 GCA_031362265.1 Roseiflexaceae bacterium | reverse complement strand
TGCCACCGATCTGATTGCCGGGCTACCACAGGGTTATGACACGCCACTACGCGGCAGCGGGCGTGGGGTTGGCGCTCGACTCCGGTGAGCGCGCTCTGTACCGTCTGCCAATCATCGCCCAATGCTGCGATTGGGTCAAAGAATTGTCCAAATAGCACGACAAAGGCCGTGAGGATGCCCACACTGATACCCCAGAGCACCGTGAAACCAGCTGCGGTACTCCCAATCAATACTGCGATAGCGACGGTTGCCAGCATGACCATGACCGGCGGGTAGAACGCGCTGTAGATCGTTGTACGATTGTAGGCATCGAGTGTGGCCTGGAGCGCACGGCGTACACGGAAGAGAAACACGTTCTGCCGCGCATAGGTCTGTATCACCTCCACCCCACCAAGCAACTCTTGGAGATGGGTATTCAGCAGCCCGACTGCCGCACGGTTGGCGCGTTCAGCCCGCC
This sequence comes from Roseiflexaceae bacterium, assembly GCA_031362265.1. Lineage (GTDB taxonomy): Bacteria > Chloroflexota > Chloroflexia > Chloroflexales > Roseiflexaceae > JANLSE01. The sequence goes on along the minus strand of JANLSE010000291.1, from coordinate 7,136 downwards.
GTACCCGCACTTGAAAGAAGCGTGTGATCAGCCCGACCGGCAGGATAGTAGCGACTGCCACAAGTGTTAGTGGGAGACTAAGGAGCAGCATCGCGCCAATCGCGGTGAGCAAACGCGTCAAATTGCCGACTAGGTTGATCGCACCGCTTGAGAACAGCGTATCGACCGTCTCGACATCAGCGGTACAGCGGCTGATTAAGTCGCCAAGTGGTGTCTGGTCGAAGTAGCTGATCGGTAATCGTTGGATGTGCGCCATCAGACCAATCCGCAGATCGCGCAGCACACCCTGTGCCACGCGCGCTGTCAGTGTGATAGCACCGAAATTTGCGATCTGGGATACCATCATTGCCGCCAGATACAGGGTTCCGAGCCTTAACAGACCATCTGGCTGGTGTGGCATCAGATGGACATCAACCACCTGTCGGATGATGAATGCTGGGGCAAGCTCGCTCACACGTGCCAGCAAAACGCAGAGCGCTGCACCAGCAAGCGCGCCCCGCCTCGGGGTGATGAGTGGCGCGAGGATTCGCCAGGTCGTGCCCATGAACATGACCGATGCTGCTTGGTGCGTACTCATACTACGACCTCGCTCGTTCGTCCAGCCTGCTGCTGTGCGTTGAAAATACGTGCATAGCGCTGACCGGTAGCCAGCAGACTACTGTGGGTTCCTTCCTCGTCGATCTGTCCCCGCTCGAGAACCAGCACCCGTTCCGCGTGCGGGAAAGCGGCCAGCCGCTGCTAGATGAGTACGATTGTGGCACGCTGCGCGCGTGGCGCACGTGGGCCAAAAGCCTTATAGAGCGCAGCGATAATCTGTGATTCGGTATCAACATCCACAGCGGAGAACGGGTCGTCCAGGATGAGCAGCCCAGGCGACGCCGGCGATGCTGCCGCCAGAGCACGGGCCAGCACTATTCGCTGGCGCTGACCACCCGATACGCGCACGCCAAGCTCACCGACCAGCGTGTCGATTCCCTGAGCGAAATCACGCACATCTGCTGCAAGACCGGCCTGCGCAATTGCCTGGTTGGCCGCCGCGAGCTGTGCTAGAGTTGGCGCCTGGTCGGGTGCTGTCAGCAACATATTCTCGACGACACTGCCAGAAAACAAGAATGGTTCCTGTGGTACGGATCCGACCCGCAATGCACGTTCCTCAAACGTGATTGTATCGGCGGACTGGCCATCCAAGAGCACGATTCCTGCATCGCGCGGCAGCAGTCCGAGCAATACCTGGGCAAGCGCACTCTTGCCCGAACCAACCGGCCCGGTAATCGCGATGAACGATCCGGTGGGAACGGTCAGGGTGATATCGTGGAGCGCCCGAGTTACGGCACCGGGGTAGGTGAAGGTGACATGGTCAAGCACTACGGCGATCGGACCGCTGGGCAGTGATGCTGGAGCAACTGGCGCGGGAATCTGGCCCGGCAGTTCTCCTGCTCGAAATGAGGCCAAGGGCGAGCGAGCGACTGGTGGTACGACGGTTGCCAGCCAGGGGCGTATCCGCGTGTAGGCAGCTCCGCCACTCTGGATAGAATTGATCAGCTGCGGGATGCGGAAGCCACGACCGATAAAGCGAGCATAGAGTTGGAAGAAGGCCACAAACGTGCCAATGGTTAGCGCGCCATCGACCACGCGTAGCCCGCCCTGCCAGATCAGCAGGACAACACCAGCCGTGATCAGGAGTTGATAGCATGGCTCAAGCGCGGCGCGCAGTTGCACGATTGCCAGATTAGCTGCGGCCTGCTGGTCTGCCAGAGTCGATACATGCGCCACCGCCGTATCGGCGTGGCCAAACAATCGGAAGACTCGCACTCCGGTCAGTTGCTCCTGAACGGTCGCCGTCAGCGTGGCGTTGACCTCCCGCGCTGCCTTAGTGCGCGCGCTCACCCAACGGCCCGATCCATAACCAAGCAGGAACGCTAACGGTGTCGGAAGCAATGCCCATCCAGCGAGTCGCGCATCGAGTACGGCCATGGCAACGACCAGTGAAAACGAAAACAGCACGGTATCCCAGGTCTCAATAATGAACTCGCGCACCCCGACACCGAGTACCTCAACATCGCCCACAACGCGAGCCATCAGATCACCAATCGTGGTCGCATGGAGAGTCGCGAGTGGGGTCGCCAAAATGCCGCGCACGAGGTCGCTGCGGATGCTGGCACGAATGCGTGCGTTGGCGGTCATCAACCACCAGCGTTTTAAGATACGCGGCCCTTCGCTGGCCAGCACCCCAAGCACATACCACCCGATCGCCCACGCGACCGTAGCTATTGGTACCCGCCCCTGCTGGAAGGCGAGGACTGCATCAATCGCACGGCCGAGCAGCAACGGCGGCAGGACAACCGCTGTATTCATGACAATCCCGGCCACTGAGCCAAGCACGAGCTCGCCGGCCGTCTGACGAAAGTATGGGCGTAGTGCCCACAGGTAGTGCTTCATTGTAGAACCGTCCAAATGATCCCGATCACACCCCCAAGCGCAATCACCCAATAGACCGGAAGTTTGATTCGTTGGAGGAGCAGGAATGCGCCTGTCGCGAGGATGAGTGCAAGCCCGTCGAGACCTTGGAATCCGACTGTGCTCGGGAACAACACATGAATCGCAAAGAATACGGCCAGATTCAAGATGACCCCGACCACTGCGGCGGTAATGCCGACCAATGCAGCCTGGAGTTGGCGATGGTGGCTCAGGGCCTCAATATAGGGCGCACCGAGAAAGACAAATAAGAAACAGGGGAGGAATGTGGTATAGGTCGTGATGAGGGCACCAAGGATGCCATAGAGCGTGGGTGGGTAGGCACCATGGAGGCGATACGCCGCAAGAAAGCCAACATATTGGGTCACCATAATCAGCGGACCAGGGGTTGACTCGGCGAGTGCGAGCCCCTTGATCATCTGCTCAGCGGAAAGCCAACCATAGTGGTTGACTGCGACATCGGCAATATAGCTGAGTACGGCGTAGGCACCACCAAATGTGACAAATGCTGCCTGCGTAAAGAACAGTGCCAACCTGGTCAATACATCATCCCCGCCGCGCCAGATCGCTACACTTCCAACGGGTATGATCCAAAGCGCAAGGAATATACCAATAATCGTCATATTCCGACGCCAGGTCGGCAATGCGAGCAGTGGTATGTCATCTCGAAGTGCAGTGCTTCCGGTAGTCGTGTGCCCGCGTGGTGTGAAAACCTGTGGATACCAACGCTGGAGCATCCAAGCGGCAAAGCCCGCCGCGAAGACAACGAAGGGAAACGGAAGTCGGAGGATCGCCAAGGTGACAAAGGCAAGTGCAGCGAAGGCCAACAACACGGGATGCGTCAAGGTGCGCCGACCGATCCGGAGCACCGCCTCAAGCACAATCGCGATCACGACCGGCTGAATGCCGTAGAATAAGCCCCGTACCAGCGGAACAGCACCATATGCGGCGGTCAACCAACTCAGAAGCAACATGACGACAATACTTGGCGCAATAAACAGCAGCCCAGCAACGAGACCGCCACGGACGCCATGCAGACGCCAGCCGATATAGGTTGCCAACTGCTGCGCCTCTGGACCAGGCAGCAGGGTGCAGAAGTTGAGCGCTCGCAGAAACTGCGCTTCGGATACCCAGCGCTTTTCGTCAACCAGCTCTTTGTGCATCAGCGCAATCTGACCGGCCGGGCCACCGAAATTGACGAAACCGAGCTTCAACCAGAAGCGGAGCGCGGTGCCGAACGATACCGGCTGAGCAGGTGCGACAGGGAGATCAGCGGCAGTCGTCAGGCTTGTACGCATGTCCTCCATGTTACTGCTCCTCACGCGCACGCTGTGCCTGATAGAGACCATCAAAGAGCGCGATCCCGTGTTGCTCGCGCTCAGTATCATTCCAGTCCACACGCAACCAACCGGCAAGAATGGCATCAACACCGGCAATCTCAGGCCGTTCATACTGGCCATCGCGGACATCAATTTCGTGTACCATCTCGGCGAGGGCTATCAGGGCCGGCTCGCGCAGGTCAAAGGTGCGTAGCATGGTTTCGAAGGTGCAGAGACTCCCCTGATGGCTAAAAGGTGCGTCAACCAGATCAAAAGCAACTTCACCAAGATCAGAGGAATCCGCATAGCGAATTGATGCCTGTGGGTTGATATAGCGGCGAATCAACCAGGCGCAGGCCAGGCGGTCGACGTGCGGGCGCGGGCGGGTCATCCAGCGCGTGTCACGGTAGCTTGCAATGGCCGCCGATGCGATTAGTGGCACAGCGGATATGTTTGCCAATGCATGTGCGATCCGATCGAGCAGCGCCGCAACCTGTACGCCTTCAGGGCAGTGAAAATAGTCGGTGCGTGCAATTTCGGTGAAGCGGCGGCGAAGCTTGTCAAGGGTATCGCGGGTATCCTGGTCGGTTTGCACGTCAAGTGTGGCCGCCAAACCGTCGATCTGATCAGTTACCTCCTGATACTCTTTCCGTCGCGCCTTCTGAAAATGCGCGACGACTTCAGCATGTGTGAGACCAGTAAAGGTCGCCACATGCATAATAAGCGCTTCCCCACCAGCTTGTCGGATCTCCTGTGCCAACCACTGAAAGGCCTCAGCGCACTCTTCACGTGCGGGCAGGATGTAAGTACTGCCTGCCAACGTGATCGCGCCCAGCCGCCGCAGTCGCCGCCAGAGCGTCACACGCGGACTTGAACTCTGCCCACTCGGCAGGCTATACGAGAAGACGAGCCATTGTGCTTTATGATCCATAGCGCTGATTGTAATGGATGTTCAATCAATATGCAACAGCTATTACATCATACATCTATAAGCTCGCTTGGCACCACACGTGTGTTTTTAGCAACCAGGGCTAGTATCTGGTGTAAGGCAGATTACGACCATCTTTACCGCCAGCCGACGGGTGCATGCCGAACTGCGTGCCCAAGGCGTGCGCTGTGCCAGGAAACGGGTTGCCCGCCTAATGCGACACGCTCAGTTGGTGGCACGGGTGCGCCACCACGTGCGTACGACCTCTTTCCGAGTCGGGCGGCAGCGCGAAGCGCGGTGTTTGACTATATTGAGCAGTTTTATAATCGCCAACGACACCATTCAACCCTCGGGTATCAGAGTCCGGTAGTGGCAGAACGGAGGTATGCAGCCAATCAAGCGACCGTATGATTACCTGTCCATGAAATCGGGTCAAGACCATCCTTGCACCATGAGATTGTACTATTCACCAAAAGCGCCGGAGAGCCTCTTTTAGAGTAGCAAAAACAGCCAGCGTCATCTCCCGAGACATATTGCCGATCACAGCACAATGCGAAACCACTGATCTGGGCTTCCGATCGGCGGGTGTTTTAGGTGTAGGTGGTGTGCCTAAATAGCACATCTGTGGTATTCACAAGCGGTGTACGGCATGCTAGGATGGGAGCACACAGAAATCTGCTATGTGAGTAGCTGTATGCCACCGAAACCAATCACTAAGAACACCCCGTCCTATGACAATACCCTCGGCTATCTCGCTGGAAAGAAATAAACACAAAGCGAACCCTGGTTCCCATCTATACGTGCGGTCAAGAGGCTTCCTATGCGACAACTGGGCATGGCAACGTTACTGATATTCCTGGTCGCCTGTGGTGCCCGCAGTGCAGTCCCACCGACGCCGGTGCCTACACCCGTGCCTATGCCCATACCAACTGAGGCGCTAGTGCAGATCGTCACCATTGCCGGCCTCGATGAGCAGGGCAATGATATTTCGCCAATCAATGTTTGGGATAACTACCAGACGCGTGGTAAGGTTGTCACCAAAGTATCGACCGGCGATCAGGTAACGCTCATCGAACGGCAAGGCAATGGAGTGCTTATCGAAACCTCGGGCGGCGTACGTGGATGGGTAACGTTCTCATTTATTCGCGAGCTGCGGTAACGAGCCTACTACAAACGATAAAGTCAAACCGGCTTGGAGAATGGTAATGTATCGACTGCTTGTCCTTGCCGCACTTCTCCTGGCTGCTTGTGGTGAGCCTGACGCCCTCATTTTCAGCAGTTACTTGGTATTGCATGCGTTCGATGCAGCGGGTGTTTCGGTAACTGATGTCCGAATAGGGCGGCTTGACCCGAGTATTCCTATACCAAACAGTTACCTCGCCCATGCAGACTTTCTTGTTCCAGGCCTCGGCAATACGGGCGGGCAAATCATTATCTGTGATACCAAGAAGCACTGCGACGCGATAGTCCACGAACTCCAGAACCTGGCTGGGCCGTACCTCTACCAGAGCAGTGGTGGCCGTGTTGTGCTTCAACTCAGTAGCAGGCTCACACCTGATGAGGCCGGAGAGTTTGCTGATGCGATTAAGGCGATGCCATAGCCAATAAGACCAAAGGGGGTCACATGCGTCGATTTGTTATCGCCTTTGCTCTCGTCACGCTGCTCGTCTGGCACGCCCAGGCGCAACAGCCTGCGGGCTCTGCGTTGGCCTGGGCGTGCTTGCGTCCACTATAGCTAGCGAGGGAACTGATGGAACCACGCCATATCACCATGCTTCATTGCCCTCGCTGTGGCTTTGCCAAAACAGAAACGATGCCCGAAGATCGGTGTATCGTGGTGTACCCGTGTACCAGTTGCGGTGTGGTGCTGCGCCCAAAGGCCGGTGATTGCTGTGTGTTCTGTTCCTACGCCGAGGACAAATGTCCACCAATGCAGCAGGGCACGAGTGAGTGCGCTGGGTAGGCGGTGCAGCGTTGGCCTGTTGCGTTGGGATAGGGCCTGCCCATTTCACGATCTACGCCACACGGCAGGCAGCCTGATGCTGCTATGTGGGCATGAAATGTTGGATGTATCGAAGATTCTTGGACACTCCAGCCCAGCCGTAACAATGAAGATTTACGCGCATAGCTATACCGATAAGCGCAAAAGGCAACCGCTGATCTGGCTGGCGCACTGCTCAGAAAGGCTGAATAATGAAGGTGCTACTCACTAACCTACTCACTAAAACAGCAATGCGGCGAAACGCCAAAGCGTTTCTACCGCATTCCAATGCTGGTGTCAAGGAGGGGGGAAGATCCCGTGACGTGGTGTTGTTCAGGTGCTTCAACGCCAGTAATAGGTAACTTCTGCAATGCCCATTTCCGAATTCTACTGCGGAAAGGTTTATGACATTTGTGGGATTGACTGCTTTTGG
>JANLSE010000182.1:0-14916 GCA_031362265.1 Roseiflexaceae bacterium | reverse complement strand
TGCTGGGCGAGTACGTAATTCGGGGAGTATCTGTGACACTGCAAGGCACAATATTGGCGTCGCAACAAACCCAAACCACACAATATTGCGAACTGCGCCGAGTGCTAACCAGAGAAACGCCAGCAACATCAGCAAATCCGTAATCTGTGGTTTGCGGCGTGCATATGCAATTGCTAACAAACACGCAAGCATAAAGCAAAAGAAAATGACCCCGCTTGTATCCCGAATCGTTGGTGGTGCCCATTCCTGCACAAGAGTCGTTACCTGGCTGCTGCTAAGCAAATCGCGTACATAGACAAGAACGCCAACACCACGCGGATTAAGCAGTGTTGCGAGTGCGGTTAACCCACCCCACACAACAAGTGGCCGCAGCTGAACCGCCGGCTGTAACTCATGTTGCGGGCCATTCTCGGTATTTGTACTGCTGGACAGCCTGCCAAATACCCCCCAGCCCTCAATAACGCCGCCCGCCCACACAATCCCAATCAGCGCTAGCCCAAGTACAAATGAGCCATGGATATTAACCCACAATACCATGAGGATTGGCAATAACCATAGCCGCCGCGCTACGCCCAAACGATACTGGGTTAATACATAGAGGTACGCCACAAACAGCGGAAAAGCATAGCTCTGTGGCCGTACGGTCCAGTTATCGAACGATAAGGGCATGGTTGTTAGTAAAAGTAGTGCAACCGACATACGTAAACGCCCAGTACGAAGTGTGCATAAGCGTAACAAGAGCCCATATGCCAATGTAATGACCGCTGCCTGCGTAATAATCACCAGTGGCAATCCACCCGCCTGATGCAGAACATACATCAATACCTGTGCCAACCATCCCTGATTGTAGAACCCTACGCCAGTTCGTGTGAACGAAAAACTATCAAACGTAGGAATCTGCCCGGTCGCAATCGTCAGGCGGCCAGTCGCCATATGCCACCAGAAATCATTTGGCGGGATTGGTGTCAACAATGGGCGCAGTGCTAGTAGCACCAATGCAACCAATATATAGACATGATCAAGAGTTAGTCGCGGCGTTTTGGCTCTCATCTCAGCAATGCTCCCTATACCAACATCAAATTGCCCGCTTATTTGGCCGCACGTCGATAGATCGCGCTCTTGGTATCCTGATATTCCAGCCGCCAATGGGTTGGGTCTGCATCAAGCACGCGCTGTAGGCCACTCTGCGCGCTCTTGCTGAGCAATACACGCGTCACGCCATATTGATCAAGCAACTGCGATGCCTTACTGCCATCACTAATCGCAATATAATCCTGCCACTGTTTAAATGGAAACAACTCAACACGTGTATCGATAAACACGTGTCCATCAGGCACAGCCCAAATCAGATACGAACCATAACTCATCTCGTTGAATAGCCGTTCCTGTGAATCTGGGTGAACGCGTAACCATTCTGCTGCCGCCACTGGTGTTGTACTATCGAAGATCATTGGTGCACCAGGCACATCGGCAAATGCCCGCACATATGCAGCTGGCCACGGCCACTGCTGCTTAAAGGGCGGCTGCACCATGACCACCAGGGCTGTGAGCATCAGCGCAATCAGCCAGTTCACAACTACTGGGCCAGCTTCTCGCACAGGCGCATCTCCAGGGGCCGCCAGCGCCTGTGCGAGAACGGGCATCGCCAACATCGCAAACCAAACGACGGAGCGCTGCCCATCCAACGCCAGCCACAAGAATGCGCAGATTATCAGCACATCTGTGATCGACGCGCGACGGCGGGCTAACGCTAACGCAGCTAACAGTGCCAATACCGCACCATAGAATATCTTCCCAGGGAAATTGTCCATTGAAGGCGCTTGCCATTCAACAACCAGCATTTGTGAAGGCTGATCGGCAACTAACTTCACTACATACCCGAAAATCTGGGTGCCCAACGGGTTTAACATACATATCGCCAGCGTTACAGCTGCTATTACATAGAGCGCCACCAATCGCTGCCACGAAAGCGCCCCAGCCTGATTCAACAAACGACGCAATGTCTCGCCAAACACATAGAGTGCAATCAGTACCAGGCCAAGCACAAACGTCCCATGCGCATTGACCCAGAACGCCATCAATGCTGGAAGTGCCAATAGAGCTAGTGATCCAACTCGGCCAGCAGCATATGCGGCAAGCAGGCAGGCAAACCCGGCAAACGGTATCCAAGCCCAGTTCTGTGTACGAATAGGTAGATTATTGATTGTCATCAGCCCTGCGAGCAACACCGCTAGCGCTGCCAACCGCCACGATCCACTCCGCAAACGCGCATCCAGCCCGACTAGCCCAAACGCCACTAGTCCCATCACATTGCGCGCAATCGCCACCCCTGGTAGCCCAGCGATGAGGGTGATCATATAGAATAGCCATTCGCCCAACCAGGTTGCATATACATACGGCATATCAGCTGGCAGGGTCCACGCAAATCGGTTCGTATGCGGGATCCCTTCAGTCGCCACAATTTGGCCAGCACGTAGATGCCACCAAAAGTCATGCGGTGATGTTGGTACCAGTGCAATAAAGCTCCCGAAAAGTGCCAGCACTGCCAACAGCCAGAGATGATCAAAATGCAGGCGGCGAATCATAAGATCACTCCAGTGCATGTAACAGCCAAAAGAATCCAAACGATCCGTATCCGAAAATGCATTGCAACGTTATCCTATAGATGAAGCAGCTATAATGTGTAGTGTTCATTCATACATGAGAGAGGGGCAGCAATGATTGCCAACAATATAATGCAAAACTCACAAGTGAAAAATATTAATTATGTATACCCCGATTGTACAATCGTTATTCCAACCTATAATGAATCCGAAAATATCAGCGCGCTCATCCCAAAAATCCTAGAACATCCGCGCTTCCAAATCTTGGTCGTCGATGATAACTCACCAGACGGAACGGGGGCCATTGTAGCGAATTTTCACGATACCGATCAGCGGGTCGGGTTGCTCTCACGTAGTAGTAAACAGGGCCTCGGAACAGCCTATATTGCAGGCTTTCGGCGCGCTTTGGCCGAAGGAGCTCAGTATATCTTCGAAATGGATGCCGATTTCTCCCACGATCCAGCATACCTTCCAGCACTCCTCCAGGCTGCCGAGCAACGCTATGATCTCGTCCTTGGTTCGCGCTATGTCCCAGGTGGTGCAACATCCGATTGGGGAATGATTCGCAAATTCATCAGCCGCAGCGGGAATGTCTATGCGCGTGCAATTCTCGGGCTGCCTGTCATGGATGCAACAGGTGGATTCCGCTGCTACCGACGCTCCGTTCTCGAAGCGCTCGATCTGAGCCAAATCCAATCGAATGGCTATTCCTTCCAGATCGAACTGGTCTACCGTACTCTTCAAGCTGGCTTTCGCATTGGCGAACTCCCAATTGTGTTTCCAGATCGGCGGGTTGGTAAATCGAAAATGTCGCGTAAGATAGTGCTTGAGGCACTATTAACCGTCTGGAAATTACGCTTTCAGCCTAAACGAAACTAACCCTCGCATCTTCGATCATAGATGCGACATCCAGTAGCGTCAAGAACACGCAAAGTACGAACCAACAGCAGTTTTGTAACTGCTTGTTATTTTCATGCTTGCGAGTGTGCTATCGCAGTCGTATAATTGCTAGTAGGAAGCATGTACAGGTTGCAGAGGGGGCCGGTGTGACCGAGAGCGCATCACCATCGTCGATCCAAGAATTGCACGCCAAAGTAACCGCCGATCTGGATCGCGCCAAACGTGAATTGATGGAGATCGAGAATCTCGTCCGACAAACATCGTCGGAGGTCGAAAAGCTCCAACAACGCGAATTAACAGTTTCGAGTCGCCTGCGTGATCTCGAAGTCAATATCGACCGCTATCAGAAGGCTGATATCAAGAATCTCTTCACATCGGCGCAGGAAGTTCAAATGCGCCTTGTGGCAATGCGTAGCCAGCTCGAGCAGCTCAATGCACGCCAACAGATGATCAAAGCGCGCCAATCACAAGCGCTCGAGATCGTTACCGCGCTAGAGCCACTACTTGGAGCATCGGCTGCAAGTAGCAGTAGCGCACGCACGCTCGATTCTGGCGATGATCGCATCGCAAATATCATCCAAGCCCAGGAGAAAGAACGCCTGCGCATTTCATTACAAATGCACGATGGCCCAGCCCAATCGATGAGCAACTTGGTTTTGCGTGTCGAAATCTGCCAGCGTCTGATTGATCGCGATCTCGACATGGCCCGCAATGAATTAAGCGCGCTCAAAAGTGCCATCAATAGTGTGCTCCAAGAAACGCGCCGCTTCATCTTTGATCTGCGCCCGATGACGCTTGATGATCTTGGTTTGGTTCCCACGTTGCGGCGCTACATCCAACAGTTCAACGAGAAGAACAAAATTGAAGTCAATCTCATGACTCAGAATGCCGATGTACGGCTACCAACTCACTATGAGGTTGCAATTTTCCGCCTCATCCAAGAAGCACTCAATAATGTTGCAAAACATGCGAATGCCTCTAGTGCTCGCGTATTGCTCGATTATAACAATGATGGTATCCATATTTCGATTGATGATGATGGTAGCGGGTTTGCGATCAAGGATGTGCTTGAGAACGAGAATAACCGCCGCAATATGGGCATTGCTACCATGCGCCAACAAGTCGAAACCCTTATGCGTGGCGAATTTGGTATTGAGAGCGCGGTTGGCCGCGGCACACGTATCGCGGCTGTCATACCACTACCGTAACTAATAGTACTTATCAACATGGTACCATCCTCCTATTGTCATAGCACCATCAAAAGTGTATAGTACTCATGTCGTCACCATTTGTAGGTGCAATTATTTCAAGGAGGAACATCATGGTTCGCAGTTTCTTTGCCAAGGAAGAGGGCCAGGGGCTCGTTGAGTACGCACTCATCCTCGTTCTCATCGCAATTGTTGTTATCGGCATCTTGACGCTGTTGGGCAACAAGGTTAGCCAGGTATTCAGCACAGTCAACTCAGGCCTGACCCCGTAATTCGTTTTGGTTCAGTACGCGAACGGCTCTGCCAATTGGCAGAGCCGTTCGCTTTTTGTGCATGTATATTGATTGCACCCAGCAGTGCGGTTCATCCAAACTAACCATCGACCTTGCACCTCGATATGGGCTCGTCTATAATGCGTACAGATCTTGATTGTAGACAGGTTCGCAATTCTGTAGGCCTATGTTCTTTGGAGCAATAGAAACTATGAACCTTACCACCAACGTGGAAACCTTCTCGTTCGCAGCTGGCTTTCAAGCTCGCGCTGTAGCATGTGGATTAAAAACGAGCAGTGCCATGGGCGCTTCGTCGCTCGATTTATCGCTGGTTTCATGTGCGAGTGACTGTAGTGCTGCGGCAGTATTCACCACAAACAAAGTCAAGGCAGCTCCAGTGCTCTATGACCAAGCACTGATTGCCACCCACGCTGGAACAATTCGCGCGATTATTACGAACGCAGGTTGCGCAAATGCCTGTACCGGCCCGCAAGGCCTGCAAAATACTCACCGCACGGCCGAATTAGTTGCCAATCAGATCGGTTGCGCCCCAACACAAGTCCTGGTTATGTCGACTGGTGTGATCGGGCGGCAGCTCGATATGGCTAAATTGGAGCAGGGAATTATTAATGTCACATCTGCTCAGGCACACCAGGGAGCGCCATGGGTAGCACGCGCGATCATGACAACCGATACGAAACCTAAAACAGCCCATGCAACCATACAGATCCAGGGCAAGCCCGTCACCATTGCTGGATGCTGTAAAGGGGCTGGGATGATTCATCCCAATATGGCAACGATGTTAGCTATTATCACAACGGATGCACTCATTACACCATCTGTTCTCGAACAGGAACTGCGTACCGCTGTCGATCACAGCTTTAACCGGATCAGTGTCGATGGCGATACAAGCACAAATGACACGGTTCTACTGCTCGCATCAGGTGCCTCAGATATTGCGATTGAAAGCACCCAGAGCGCAGATCAACTCGCATTTCGTGAAGCACTAATTGCAGTTTGCACAAGCCTCGCCAAGCAAGTTGCCCGCGATGGCGAGGGCGCTACCCGCCTCGTCGAAATCGCTGTCACCGGCGCGCGCGATGTGGCCGAAGCCCATACCGTTGCCAATAGTATCGCCCGCTCACCGCTCGTGAAAACTGCGATCCATGGTGGCGACCCAAACTGGGGCCGGGTGCTCTGTGCGGCAGGGTATAGCGGTGCCGATATTGATCAAACAAAACTCTCACTCACCTTTGGCCCGGCCGACCGCCCAGGCGATAACGATACACCAAGTGTGCAGGTTGTCGCCGATGGACTACCACTCATCTATGAAGAACGCCAGGCAGCTGCTACACTCAAAGCAGATCCAGTACTCATACATCTTGATCTTGGCCTTGGTGATGCAACCACAACTGTGTGGACATGCGACATGAGTGCAGAGTATGTCGAAATCAACGCCCACTACACCACATAGGTGCCTGCATTCGGTACGCCGCGCATAAGCAGCAACTTAAGCAGGAGAATACAATGGCTGAGCCAGAGCAGTATGATTCAACTACGCTTCACCAAACATTGGAAGAGGCGCATAAAGCCAACCGTACGCTCCTGCGCCAATTAAGTAAGGAACAGCGCCGCCATCACGAGGCGATTCGCGCCCATAATTTAACGATCGCAAACCTATTAGAGATGACCAATGAGCAAGCGGCATTGCTCCGTGATCGTGATCTCTGGAAGGCACGCGCCGAAGGGCACCCAACCATAACCCTCGATCCACGTAGCCCGCTGCCAACGCTTACCCCCGATGAAGTTGCTGCCATTCGCAAAGCGATCGCCCGGTTGCATCATCCAGATTCCGGTGGTGATTCGGAGCGTATGAAGCTTTGGAATGCATTACTCGATGGGTTTACGCAATAATTGATGAAAATCCACACCAGATATGTAGATGTGACACACATATCATCGTAGTCAGTGCGAAATGAGGATCATATGACAACAACCCTGCGCAAGAGTGGCGTTCTTATCCATCCGACATCGTTCCCCTCGCGCTGGGGAATTGGCGATCTTGGAGCTTCTGCGTACCAGTTGATCGATTTTCTGGAACAGGCCGGTCAACAGCTCTGGCAAGTTATGCCACTTGGGCCAACTGGGTATGGCGATTCACCATACCAGAGTTTCTCTTCATTCGCTGGTAACCCATTACTGGTCAGCCCAGATCTTCTGCTCGCTGAAGGGCTTCTCACCGAAGCAGATCTGGCAGATTGCCCAGCCTTCCCGGATAGCCATGTCGATTATGGCTGGGTGATCCCATATAAACAGCAACTACTGCGCCGTTCCTATGCCCAATTCATAACCTCCACAAATCCAGCCCTCCACAAGGAATTTGAAGCATTTCGCGCAGGTGAGGGCCGCTGGCTCGATGAATATGCACTCTTTGCAGCCCTCAAATCGGCGCATGAGGGTGCTGCCTGGAACACATGGGCACCAGAATTGAAGCGCCGCGATCCACAAGCAATCGAGCATGCCCGCAGCGTAGCACTTCCAGACGAATACACCTTCCAAATCTTTGCGCAATGGCTCTTCTTCCGCCAGTGGGGAGCGCTACGGGAATATGCAAATCAACGTGGCATTCAGATTATTGGTGACATCCCAATTTTTGTGGCATATGATAGTGCCGATGTATGGGCCAACCCCGAACTGTTCTTCCTCGATGAAGCAGGAAATCCTTCTGTGATAGCTGGGGTTCCACCAGATTACTTCAGCGAAACAGGCCAGCGCTGGGGAAACCCGCTCTTCCGCTGGGATGTTCTTGCAGCCCAAGGCTATGCTTGGTGGATCGAACGCGTCAGTGCGGTATTACGGCTCGTTGATATTGTGCGGCTCGATCACTTCCGCGGGTTTGCTGCCTATTGGGAAGTACCTGGCGATGAAGAAACCGCCATGAATGGGCACTGGGTCGATGGGCCGAACGCAGCACTCTTCACAGCGCTTGAGCAGGCGCTTGGCAAGCTCCCGATTATTGCTGAGGATCTTGGCTTAATCACCCCTGATGTCGTAGCATTGCGCGAGCAGTTCGGCTTCCCTGGTATGATCGTCCTCCAATTTGGGTTTGGTGGAACTGGCACAGATCCCTACCTACCGCATAATCACACCCACAATAGTGTTGTGTATACTGGCACCCACGATAACGATACAACCATGGGTTGGTGGCATGCTTGCTCCGAAAACGAGCGCACATTCACACAACTTTACCTTGGGCGTGAGGGTAGTGATATGAGCTGGGATCTGATCCGTGTTGCATTCGCTTCCGTTGCAAATACGGCGGTCGTGCCAATGCAGGATCTCTATAGCCTTGGCACAGAGGCACGTATGAACATGCCTGGCCGGCTTGGGGGAAATTGGGGCTGGCGCTATACCCCCGATATGCTTCAACCCATGGTTGCCGAACGACTCAAACTCCTCACAAAACTCTATGGGCGGCTCCATAGCGGATGATCTACGGCAGGATTGTGGATCGTTGCAGAAATGATCCACAATCTGCTCATCCGACGGCACGCAAATAATGCGCCCAATACCCCTGATACGCTCCATATCGCGCAGCCAATACCGCAGCCTCGCGCTCGCTAACTGGCCCAGCACGATTATAATGCAGCCCAATTGCTGCAAGGAGCTTGCGCTCACCATTTGGCAGCCGTTCCATCCGCCCCAAGCCACGCAACATGACAAAGCTCGCTCCCCACGGCCCAATCCCATGAATAGTGAGTAACCAGCGCAATGCCTCATCGTATGGCGCAATCTGCAGCCAGCGCTCGTCGACCTGGCTAAAAGCATCTGCAACCGCAGCGACAGCCGGGCCCTTCTGGGTATGCCGTACAACCGATCCAACCTCACCACTCGTTGCGCCTGCAATCACAGCTGGTTCCGGGAATGCTCGCCATACGCGCCCATCTACCTCAAGCTGCGCTCCATACCGAGCAACAAGTGCTGATCGCATCGTGCGTGCGGAAGTAAGCGTGTTGCGCTGCGAAAGCACAGCCCAAACGGCATTCTCAAAAGCGCTCGGGAATTTGACCTGATGGTAGCCATGCAGCTGCTGCACAATCGGGGAGAACGACTCATCGCCCTCCGCTAGTTCATAGAATGGACCAAGTTGATCCTGAAGGCTCAGGAAAAAACTTAATCGGCGCTCAACAGCCTGTACCAATAGCATATTGAATGGCGCACCCGACCATAAGGTATATGCTAATGCAGGTCGCTCGGCATCCGGTGTGGCGATTAAGCGCGCAACAATTGCTTGCCCTGCGATTGAGAGTGTACAGGTAGCAGTTCTATCCACCACCTGTATATCGTCGCGTAGTGGCCCAAACCCTGCCATAAAATCGAGCGAATGATCAAAACTAAAGGGTGGTATTACAGGTAGAATGCCCGAGGTGGTTGCCAGGGGTGTCACTTCATACCTCGCCTTCTTGCGAATAATCAATCGTCTTGGAGCTGGGTGCTATCGCCGCAGAAACGGAAGTAGCCGCTCAGCGCGCTGCCGCACCGTACGATAGATCAACCACCCACCCACGCCAATCAAACCCAATCGTAGCGCCAGCCCACCAAACCAAAGCCCAAATTGAATATACCAGGGCCGGGTGCTCTCTTCCTGAGCCACAGGAGGTGGTGCAAAGCGTTGCAGCAGGTAGCGCACCAGCGGGAGGAAAATCCCGATCATCGCGCCCAAGATGAATGCCTCACGTGTCGCAATCAACACCCGGCTTGTACCACTTAGCTGTGCGTCACGAGCTATTAATATGCCAATCGTGCCTGATTCAACCTGCGCCCGCCGGCTGACAAGCATACCCACCGAGCTGCCATCCACACGCGCATCGCCTGTCGCGGCCAGCGACACCGCCGCACTACCAGTGATACTCGCATCACCGCCCACATGCACCCGCATCGCCGAACTCAGTGTCATTGTCAGATCTTCGCTGGCCGCAATATCGCGTGCCGAACTACGGGTGAGTGCAACCCGCTCGGCTTTGACGATTCCTGCACTTGAAGAGCGCATCTCCACATGCTCGCCTGCGACCTCAGCACTCGATTCAGATGTTCTCCATGCCTGTGTCAGACGCCCAACAAGTGAGCGCTTCTGATGTTGTATATCCTGTGCCATATGATGCTCCTTTTGTGTGGTATCTATTCATTGTACCACTGCCAGAAACATCGAAAGAATATTATGCGGCTAGAAGCTTCGGCTTTAACACAATACTCCGCATATGTGATCACTTTGTAACCACATATGCGGAGTATTGAACGGAAACCTAATGCGAGTTATCGCCTGATGCGTGGTAGATAGATATGGCGCTGCGGCGGTGAAGTAAGAACATAGTGCGCCGAAATGGTCTTTGGCGTATTTCCAATATGGAGGTTATACGACGATAAGCTAGATAGGGGGCTCGTGCCATTGAACCAACCACTAAAGCTATAGGCACCTTGAATGGGAGACACAATGATTTGTTGCGTGGCATTCTGATTCGTCTGCATGGTAAAGGGTGTTGCATACGAAATGCCTTCATAAGTAATCAGCAACCCGCTTGGTGAACTCGCGAAGGTATAAGCTACCTTTTTCGGGCGTAGCTCGATACAGTCGCTCGCACTCAAACCACCACTATCCGTTACAGTAACACAGAGCTCAACCCATGTATTATCACCATGATCCTCAGGTGTGAGGCTCCCTCCCAGATGATTTGCGTTAACCTGAATAGGCACATCCGGATGAATATGATTATCATGGTGAAGAATTCCTCGCCACTCAATCTGTGCCGCTGGAATGGTAATATCTTGCGCATCACTCGCTGTAGCCGAGAATGTAAGTGTATCCAAAACCACCCGATAGGTTGTACCGCTGATTGGCGCAGTGATTTGAACCACTGGTGCATTATTGCCAGGCGAAATTGTCCGCTGCACCGTACTCACTTCACCACGCGAATCGGTTACAGTCAACACAGCCTGAAATGTTCCAGTCATAGTATAGACATGGCTCGCTGTTGATCCAGTTGCAAGTGGGCTACCATCACCAAAATTCCAGCTATAACTCAATGGGTAATCGCCATCAACATCCGAACTTCCAGTAGCGGAGAAATTCACTGTCAAAGGAGTTAGGCCATCGGTTGGGCTAGCATTCATCACCGCATCTGGAGGTGTATTGTCACCAGTATAGCGAATCCGGCGGAGTTCGCTATTATCACCATTGAGCACAACATAATAGAGATCGGTATCACCACCTGGCCCACGTGAGAGCTGTACTGGTGCGCCACCATTAGGTGCTAGATCGGTAGCAAAATCATGCGCGGTCGCGTTTCCAGTACCATTTGGACCATCGAAAGTAAGGTATTGAATACGATTGAGCGCATAATCAAATACAAATAATGAATCTCGATATCGCCCCGGGTAGTCAGTTCCCGTGTAGAACGCACCTGCTAATGCTGCGCCATCTGAATGAATCTGCGGATAGCTGTATAGTGGGGCAGTAACCGTTGCAGCATTACTGTATAACGAAGCGCATGTAGAGCTCGTCGCAGTATCATTCTTATAGCCGGGCTGCTCCAGATTACCAGCATTATTGCCTTCATAGCAGGGCCAGCCAAAGTTTTTACCCTTACCGCGGTTAATTTCTTCCCAGACATTCCATCCAACATCGCCAATATACAACTCACCGGTCGTCGGATGTAGTGTATAACGAAATGGGTTACGTAGCCCATAGCTCACCACACGTGAGCGATTGCTGGTTGGATCACCATCATAAAACGGGTTGTCCGATAATCCCTGCCCAGTATCTGGGTTGATGCGGAGAATCTTGCCTGCCAAGCTATCGACATCCAGCACTCGCAATGCTTTTGGATCAACAAAATTAAACTCTGCGCCATCGCCCGTACTGACCCATAATTTGCCATCCGGCCCAAATTGAACCTGGCCTACCGAGTGAGTCGAGCTATCTATGGGCAAACAATCTTCTACATAAATACCATTATTCTCACACGATGGTGGCATGGTGGGCGAGAAATCCCCAACAGGATCCCCAATATTGGCATAGGTGCTATTATTTCCTAACAGAACCAATTCAATTGGCTCGGCACCCGTTACAAACTTCGCCCGGTTATAAGCTTGCGCCGGGTTTGCCTCAATTCGGATCAGCCGTGATACACGCGAGCCACCACCATTTGGCGCACCACGTGTCGTCTCACCAGGACCTGGTACGAAGCTCTGTATCTCGGGTGGATCGTATACAAACAGTAGATAAAGATACGGTTTCGTCGGCCATGCTGGGTCAACAGTAATACTTACCAGCCCGCGATCATTCACATTATTGGCCTCAAAACCAATATTAGCAAAACTCGCTGATAGTATTTGGTATGTGCCATCCACATTATGAGTCGCTACTGTCACCCGCCCTGATTTGTGCGCCAAGAATAATTTATCGCCAGTTGGTGTCCAAGCAAATGAAGTCAGATCAGTCAGCGGTACTGGACTACCAAGTGGCGAGATCACAACCTCACTGACAAACCCAGGTTCGCTAAACGTGACCGCAGCCTGTGCTGAAGGGCTGGGCATCGCCAGAATACTCAACAGTAGCACACCCAGCAGCCAATGTGACGAACGTATACATGCAAAGAAGCTCTTCGCGAATTGCATATCAGACCTCCTGAGCATTGATTATTTGTATAGCAATGAGAACTACAATGTCCATACTCGTTGACAGTAACGCAGCTATGTCAATGAGACCAATACCCAAACGAGGCATATGCATATTCGAAAGCCATTACATTGATCACTGAACCTTATGGCTATCTGCTACTCAGATTTCGTTCGAAACTGGCGGATTTTCCCACGGAATACCAGGACTATCAAGGCAAGAATAAACAGAACCGTGCCCGCAATTGTCGGCCATAACCAAATCGGCCAACGAGAAGCCTGCTGCGTTACCACAGGCTCAGGCACAGGGACATTCGCATTATTCATCAGCACAACCGGCCTCATTGAATTAGTTATGATGACCTGTGACTCAGTAGCTATAACCAAGTTTCCATCGGTTCTTGATCGTTTGATTAAATCTAATAACACACTCATTGCCCGACGCAGGCCTTGTTCATCACTACCTAGTACAGCCAATACACCACGCTGCGGATTCCATGGCGAAGGAATAGCCTGTAGATATCCCACTCCTGCTTGTGGGGCGACCCGATACTGGATCCGCATGAGGTGCTCATTAGCATAATCACTTTGTGCATCAAATGGTGCTGGAAGCGATTGGTTGAGTTCTGCAATAATAGGCAACTGGCTTGGGCGGCCAACTAAGACAAGATACTGTTGTTCTCGAACCTGTTGCGGGATATCATCGGCATAGGCTACAACAAAGCCAGCATACTGTATGTTACTACGCTGGCCCAATACATACGCGAGCTCGCCAGCACTCTGCCAACCCACCGGATCACTTTTCGCCAAACCAAAAGCGACTGTACTCAAATCAGGTTCTGTTATGAGCACCGCTGGAACGCTCTTCAGGTTAAATGGTTGAATCACATTACCAATTGATTTTGTGAGCGCTAAATGAAGCTGCGACTCAGGCCAAACTGTGAACCAAAGTTCTGAGCTATCGTTGTTGATGCAACCGGCAAAGCGTGTCAGATCCGCAGCAATCCGCAGGTAATTGGTCCCAGGGCGAACAAGCCCCTGTGGTAAACTAAATTCCGTTGTTGTGAGGTGTGTCGATTCCTGGCTAAATGGAATACCACCAACTGGCTCATCATTGAGAAAGAGTGAAGCACCTGATTGTTCCGTATTGATCATCGCAGAATGGCTGTACAGTA
Organism: Roseiflexaceae bacterium; assembly: GCA_031362265.1. Lineage (GTDB taxonomy): Bacteria > Chloroflexota > Chloroflexia > Chloroflexales > Roseiflexaceae > JANLSE01. Next base: position 1,084 of record JANLSE010000182.1, on the reverse strand, counting down.
GCTTTACCGAAGCGCTGCCGCTTGGCATCTCGCCAACTGGAATATAGAAAGGTATCAGGATATCGCTTCCCGAACGCTCGGTGATGGTGTTCGGTGCATAACCCAGTTCTATAAAGGTTCGATCTGCGGCGACGTTTTGTACGACAGTACCGGGCTGGATATTTGAAACCAAGGCGACGTTTGGCTGCACATAACTGCGCAAGTTACCATTACTAAGCGCTTGGCTAGCCTTTATTATCCCTGCATCGGAATTTGCACTTACCGACAACACAACCCGCAGCGGATTCCAGGGTGATACCACCATTTGCAGCACACCATCATCATCTGCCATTCCCGCAAGCGCAATCCGTGCGCCTCCTAATTTCGCTGGAAACGGTACATTCATCAACTGGCTAAATGCAGCCGATTTGCCAATCATAATAAGGTGATTCTCAGCTCGCTCTTGTTGGCTTAAGCGGCTAGCTGTCGTAATAGCAACCGACAAACGACCATCGGTGATAAAACCAAACCCTGCCATCATCGCAAGTGCTGCTTGTAGTTCAGCCGCACTAGGGTTATCGGGAACAATAATTGACGCAGCGGGAATGTCGAAGGTCGGTTGAAAAATTGGCGCAGGAAACAACGCTAAATCAGTTTTTGGCGATACGAGAACATGCGGTAATTGAACACTTGAATTTGAGCGAATAACTACATTGGTTTGTTGCACAGAATCGCAACCAAATGCACCACTGAGTTTAAAGTTAATATTAATGCGATCCTTCGCTATTGGATTAGTAGCGCTTAACACATCTAGCGGAATCGCAAACTTCACAACCTGATCGCCCACCTTATCCAAGTTGATTAGGCCAATTTGCTGATCATTTACCGACACAAACAATACTCCACCGAAACCTGCACCCGACGTTGTTCCCTGACTCGTAAAGAAAACACTCATGTCAAGTGTCAATGTAGCCGCATCCTGCAACTGCCACGTGGATGGAACAACAACACTGATGTTTTTTACCGCACTAGTGCCTTGCAATACAATCTCACTGGCGCGCACTTGCGCAAATGTTACCATCTCAGTAGCATCTGGCACTTTTGT
>JANLSE010000172.1:0-19093 GCA_031362265.1 Roseiflexaceae bacterium | reverse complement strand
CACCACAGAGGCACAGAGGCACGGAGATTATATTTACCTAGCATCTTTGCGCCTTTGCGCCTTTGCGTTAAGTGTCGTTCTTGCGTTTTGCGTTTTGCGCTTAGACAATTGGATCATGGCAAGAAATGAGTTTCGTGCCATCTGGGAAGGTAGCCTCAATTTGGACGACAGGCAGAAGCGCTGGAACTTCATCCATAACATCTTCACGGGTAAGGACATGGCGACCAAATTCCATGAGTTCAGCCACACTCTTGCCATCACGTGCACCTTCCAACAATTCAACGCAAATGATTGCGGTGGCTTCAGCAACATTCAGCCGTAATCCACGTGCGCGCCGCTTACGTGCAATATCCGCAACGACATACAACATCAATTTCTCTTGTTCGCGCGGCGTTAGTAGCATGGTCGCCTCCAAATCTGAAGTCTATGCAATCTCGATTGCTGCATTCTTAATCCTCAAACATTGAGCCAGTGAGATACAGTATTCCTGTCCAGAGCGCACGCGCATAGCGGTAAAACCAGAGTGGAAAGAGCACACTCACAATCATAAGCCCCGCCAGCAGCGGAAGAAGTGGAATATCGGTGAAGAATGCCAATGTGGCACCAGAGATTGTCAAGAGTGCTGTCACGATCGTGTTGATCGCGATGCCACCCGTAACCTCACCTGCGTCGCGTTCAAAGATCACGCCACACACTGGGCAGCGCACATTCATGGTGAACAATGAGCGAAACATACGCCCACGCCGACACGCCGGGCAGATCAGCCGGGCACAGGACGCGAGGACTCCAAGTGCTCGCTTCATCTCACATCACAGCATTCTGGGTATAGTCATTATGTACGCTCATCCCTGATTCTAATGGCTTATCGTGCTGTCTTTCATCCAGCAGCAAAAGATGATACCTCAAAAATCAAAAGACGCAAAGGCGTACGTTCTCACGCGTCGCATCTTTGCGTCTCTGCCTCTGTGCGCTCTGTGGTATAAAATCCTATCATTGGCGAAAGATACTAACCCAGGCTTGGCAACCCTGCCAATGCCATCGCAACCTCATCGTCAGAATATTCGAAATCCTTTAACTTACCTGCCATAAAATCGGTATAGGCCTGCATATCGAAATGCCCATGGCCACATAAGTTGAACAGAATCACCTTCGATTCACCAGTCTCTTTGCAGTGCATTGCCTCACGGATCGCACCTGCCACCGCGTGGTTCGCTTCCGGCGCGGGTAGGATGCCCTCAGCACGCGCAAACTGTAGGCCAGCACCAAATGTTTCGAGTTGTTGTAGCGCTGTTGGTGTGATCTGGCCTAACTCGACGAGATGGCTCACCAGCGGTGCCATGCCATGGTAGCGCAACCCGCCAGCATGAATCCCCGATGGTACAAAATCGTGGCCCAGGGTATGCATCTTCACCAAGGGCGTCATTTTCGCCGTATCGCCAAAATCATACGCATAGCGGCCCTTTGTCAAACTTGGGCATGCCGCTGGTTCGACAGCCACAATACGCATATGCTTCTCGCCACGCAGGTTCGCTCCAATAAATGGGAAGGCGATCCCGGCGAAGTTTGAGCCGCCGCCTGTACAGCCAACAATAATATCGGGGTAATCACCCGCCATCTCTAGCTGTATCAGCGCCTCTTGGCCGATCACCGTCTGATGAAGGAGCACATGATTGAGCACACTGCCTAACGCATATTTCGCATCTGGATCCTGCGCCGCGATCTCGACAGCTTCACTAATTGCGATCCCAAGGCTACCGGTGCTATCTGGATGCTCGGCGAGGATCATCTGCCCGGCATGGGTGGTATTGCTTGGGCTGGCAATAACCTTGGCACCAAAGCTTTCCATCATCGCGCGCCGGTAGGGTTTCTGTTGGTAGCTCACCTTGACCATATACACAAGCACTTCTAGGCCAAAGAGTGCTCCCGCGAAAGCGAGTGAAGAACCCCATTGCCCTGCGCCCGTCTCAGTGATCAGGCGCTTTACACCTTCTTGTTTGTTATAGTAGGCTTGCGGCACAGCAGTGTTTGGCTTGTGGCTACCGGATGGGCTGACGCCTTCATACTTATAGTAGATTCTGGCCGGGGTGTCGAGTGCTCGTTCTAGCCGCCGTGCGCGATACAGCGGGGTTGGCCGCCACTGCCGATACACATCGCGCACCTCATCGGGGATTTCAATACTGCGCTCGGTGCTGACCTCTTGCATAATGAGTGCCATCGGAAAGAGTGGTGCAAGATCAGCCGGGCCGATTGGCTGCTGAGTTCCTGGGTGAAGTACGGCCGGTGGTGGGCTCGGCAGATCGGATGCGATGTTGTACCACGACGTCGGTATCTGGTCTTCGGATAACATATACTTGACCGTGTTGGACATGATAACCTCCTCTAAACAGCTGAACGCAAGAACGCAAGAATGCAAAGGCACAAAGGGGAATTTTAACGCAAAGGCGCCGGGTACCCTTTGGGTGACGCAAAGACGCAAAATATCGATTCTCTATCTCCATACTGATTGGGATCATCGCCATATGGAATACGCCGTGTGGCATCAGGCGGCGGAATCGTTAGGATATCTTCCAAAGCTGTTGTCATAGGAATTGCGCCCTATCGTAGCGTCAGCTCAAGCAATCATACCTGTGGCTCTGTGCCTCTGGGCACTCTGTGGTTTAAAATGCTTATCCAAGCACAATCTGGCCAAGCCGCTTGGTTCGATCAGCTTATGCTTCATCCTTTGGCCGAAACACTGAAGGGTAGTTCACGATTTTATCCCACTCATCGGCAGCCGAACGTGCGACAAACGCAATCAATGGTTCATCACCAATGTTGAATACCTCATGCGGTACACCAGGTTTGATATAGATAAAATCGCCAGCCTCGTTAATGACTTCGTTCACCAACCCCTCGCCAAAGGTGTGTTTGACGCGCCCTTGGAGGATGAAGAGCATGACCTCAAACCCATCGTGGATATGGGCATATGCGACTGCACCTGGCGGCACGGTTGCGACATTGATTGAGAGCGCCTCAGAATCAACATTCTTGCCGGAGAGACCCTGTTTATACAGGATGCCATTCCATCCACGCTGGCCGCCACCACCACGGATCACCGTGATGCCATCATGATCCTCGACCGCTGTTGCATCGATCTCGCCAGTGCCCTTGGTCTGGGTGGTCGTCATAGACGCCTCGCAATCTGATATGGTTCGGAGGCTCTATGATACCGTGAGATGAATGTCTACGCAAACACCTGAAACTTAGTGCACGAAACACGGCGGAGACGGGAACGCAAGGACGCAAAGACGCAAAGACGCAAGCTCTTAGCATGTATGCTTTTGCGTCCTAGCGTCTTTGCGCCTTTGCGTTGAAATGGCCTTCAGCAAACGCATGAAACTTAGCCACGCCGCGCAAACAGCCGTTTTACAAATACATCATATGGCAGACTCAGTCCTTGTTGGCGAATAGGATCGGGTTCATCAGTGAGCTTGGCCATATCATTACGCCAATCACTTAGGCTATGTAGCAACTCAGTACAGACCTCGGGTAGCTCAGGTGCCAGGTTATGGATCTCATTCGGATCATTATGAAGATCAAAGAGTAATGGCTCGTGTGAACGCGGTTTGCCATAGACATTTAGAATCGGGCGCTGAGTGGCATCGCTGGTGATTGGAAGAATCAATTTCCAGCGTTCGGTGCGCAGTGCTAAGGATGCCTGGCGGCTTGATTCAGCTGAAATAATACATGAACGTTGTGTTGAGGGTTTACCATGAAGCTGTGCCACCAGGCTTTCGCCACTGAGCGCGTATGGCGGCAATGGTAACCCAACCAGTTCACTCAGGGTTGGCACAATATCTTCGTTAGAAACCAGGCTGGCGTTTCGCCCGGCGGGTATTCCAGGGACATGCGCAAGCAGTGCGATTCGCGTTACGGCATCATAAAGGCCATGATGGTCGAAGTACAACTCACCTTCACCAAAGCATTCACCATGATCAGAAAGCAGCAAGAGAATTGTATCATCCCACTGGCCTTGGGCTTTCAGCGCGTTAATTAGTCGCCCGACCTCAGTATCCACCTGGCTAATTTCACCATCATATTGAGCCACAATGTAGGCATAATCGTCTGGATATCTCAGCTTCATATCGCCAAGAAACGCTTCATAGTAATCGGGCGCGATCGCTTTGACTGTCGCAAGATCCAGCGATCCACTGCCAGGCACATAATGCTGGGTGTCATAGGGTGGGCGTGGCCCATAGGGCGTATGCGGATCCCAATAGTGAATGAACATGAAGAGTGGCTGCTTGGCATATTCTCGCAGAAAACCAAGTGCCCGGTCGGTCAACTGACGACATTGATCAGTGAATGGCTGATAGAGGAAGCCAGAATAATGATCGTACCCACGCGCGAACCAACTGCCGCGCCCTTCACCTTGGACCACCAAGTTATCACATGCGGCGGTAATATAGCCATGCTGGCGAGCTAGCTGTGGTAGCAGCATGATTTTGTCGGAGAGTCGGCGTTTGCCTGCATGAGAAACAATCCCATGGCGGTAGGGATGCAGCCCGCTATAGAGCGTCGTAAATGATGGCATGGTCGGGATACCAGCCGCAAACGCCTGCTCAAAAACCACACTTTCTGCTGCCAGCGCATCAATGGCAGGTGAGGTTGGTTTGGAATATCCATAACACCCCAAATGGTCGGCGCGTAGGCTGTCAATCGCAACAATGATGATATTCTTCATGCGCCATCGTAATCATTCATAGGTTGATCCGTCGTCCTTCATAGGCGGATTGATAGGCGGCCAGCACCATCTCAATACAGACTTTGCCATCTTCGGCGGTCGCTAACGGCGGGCCTTGCCCTTCGAGATAATCAATCAGCGGGCGCGCTACGGCACGGATACGTTGATGATGCGGGGTATCGGCAGGGAATGGAAACGGCTCCCAATCCGTTGTGCCAGCACGGTAGATTTTGAGTGCTACTGCACCAGGCAGGCGTGGCAACCCAGAGGATGGTGCATCGCCATAGTTCTGGATAATCGTGCCTTTATCGCCATAGATCTCAGTTGTCGATTCCGCTGCGAGCATAGTTGAGCTATTAATCAGTAGCCCGATTTCTTTATTGGCAAAGCGATACATGGCAATGCCGTTATCGTCGGGAGCAGCCGTAGTGACGATATTATCAATTTCGGCAACCACACTTGTGGGTCGGCCAAGCATCCAGTAGAACCAGTCAGCGGCATGTGAGGCATCGTCCATAAACATACCCATATTTTGCACTGGGTCGATATGCCAGTTCGTCGGTCGCGCAAACGCTGGCTGGAGCAGTGCGCCAATGGCATGGCGGCGCTTGACGATCGCAATATTGCCAACTGCGTCCTCGTTCAGCAGCGCCTTGATCTGCTGATTGACTGGATCGGCACGCATCTGGTAGCACATACTACATTTGATACCATACTGCCGCACCGCCTGAATAATGCTATCGCAATCCGCCAAGGTAAGCGCCATCGGCTTTTGGAGCAACACATGTTTACCAGCCTGTGCAGCGGCGAGCGTATGCTCAGCATGGCGGTTGGTTGGGCTCGTTACAAATACAGCATCGATATCTTCGCGGCGTAGCAGCACATCCAGATCTGTTTCGAAGGCCAGGTTATATTTTTGGGCTTGGGTTTGGCCGCGTTCACGATCCTCATCCCATGCTGCCACAACAGTTGCATCAGCAAATGTTTGGATTGATTCAATATAGGTATTGACATGACTATGGGCAAAGCTAATGATACCAATTCGTTGCATAAAACCTCTACTCATATTACGCATTATGCTGCTCCATACACTACGGTTTGTAAAAGGGAAGAAACGTAAAACGCAAAGACGCAATACCTTTCAGGTACGCAAAGACGCAAGATTTTATAGTTTAAGCATCCTAGCGCCTTCGCGTTAAAAGCTCTTGCTCCTTTTATGCTGCCACACAGCTAACGCAAAGACGCAGTACCTTCGGTACGCAAAGACGCAAGATTTTATAGTCTTTGCGCCTTTGCGCCTTTGCGTTGAAAGCTCTTGCTCCTTCGTGCATCGACCTTAATCGGAACGTACTGGCTTGACATATCCATGCATCTTGGTACCCTTCTTTTCATCTGGCATTTCATTGGGCGCTTTGAGTTCATCTGGCTTGGGAATATCCGCAGCCGCAGCCTGTTTCCGCTTATGCAGCGGGGTTGCGCCTGCGCCAATAATCTCATCGGGGAGTTCTTTGCCAATCCGGAAACCACAACGCCCCTGTGCTTTGGCAGGGTCAACATCGCGTCCGGTCTCGGCCAGCCGTTTTTCGACCCAAGCATGCAATTCGCCTTCTAATTGTTTGGCAACCTCGGGATGTTCGTTCACCAGATTCTGTTGCTCGGCTGGGTCGCTTTCCAGATCAAAGAGCTCCTGCATTGGGCGGCCGTGCGGATCTGGCTCAATCGAGTCGATCAGCTTCCAGCGCTTAGTGCGAATAGCCCGTTTGACTTCCCAGGTCGCCTCGGAGAGATACAGCGTATCGTAGTTGCTGTCGCGCACGCCATACACACATGGCACGAGGCTTAACCCCTCCATGTCATCGCGGTCGCGAATCCCCGCCAGATCCAACAGAGTCGGCGTAAGATCGAGATTCTGGACGAAGCCTGGCACCCGCCTTCCAGCAGGTAGCTTCCCTGGCCAGTAGAAGATCAGTGGAACATGGACATTGCCCTCATACAGCCCATGATGATCGAAATAGCCAAGCTGCTCATTAAGAATCTCACCATGATCGGCTGTCAGAATAACCAGAGTCTCGTCCTGAATTGGTGCTAATGCCTTGAAAATCGTGCGCAGATGGCGATCCATATAGGCAGTTTCGCCATCGTATAGATTAATCACATACTCGGCATCGGTGACACCCGGCATCCATTCGTGGAAGTACCATTTAAAGACATCCCAACTCCAGGCTTCGTCCATACTATGGTTATTGGGATCGTATGGATCGCGATCCTTCGGGTAGAACTTGTTGCGATAGGCAGGCGGCGGCAGGTATGGGGTGTGCGGATCCCAATAATGGATAAACAGAAAGAATGGATCCGGCTGGCTCTTGAGCCGCTCAATCAGCGGGAGCGCCTTCTCATTAACGGTTTCAGCCTTACGAATCACCGTGGGATTGGAACGATCCCACTGGTAGTTGATATATTCATCGAACCCACGGTTAAAATGGCGGCCCATACTATCAACTGCGGCAGTAACAAAACCATGCTCTTTGAGAATTTCAGGTAGCAAACGGATTCCACTAGCAATCGGTACGCCACCGCCAATATTGATAATATCGTGTGTAATCGCCTCTTTCCCGCTGAGCATGGTCGTGAAGCTGGGGTGGGTCGGAATATTTGGCGCATAACAGCGCTCAAAAAGCACGCCACGGCGGGCGATGCTATCAATAAAGGGGCTGGTTGGCTTTGGGTAGCCATAACAGCCAAGATGGTCGGCACGCTGTGTATCGAGCGCGATCAGAACAATATTCAAGGAATCACCTCAGATATGGATATGCTGCAACTCACCCATTGACAGCTTCGACAGTTCCGTTTTCCCAGGAACGAATCGCGGCTTCGATCACTTCCTGTACTGCTAGCCCTTCATCGCCAGAGGCATCAAGCGGGCCACCACGCTGGACCTGTTCAACAAAGCGGTTGATCCGATTGCGGAAGGTGTCGTCGAAGCTGCCCATGCCGCCAAAGATTGGATTATCAATCACGAGTTTTTCCAAACTGGCACGTGGGTAGAATATCAGACGCTCAAAGACATTCTCGATCACTAATCGGCCCTTACTGCCACCAACCTCAAGCCGTTCAATTGGATGCAACATACTGGAATCGTAACTGCCGGTAAGATGACCAACGGCACCACTGGCAAACTGGACATTTACTGAAGCATTCGACCAAATCGCGCGCCCTGGCCCTTTGTGCATAAATGCCTGTACTTTCGCAATTGGCCCGCCAAATGTACGCATCACATCAAGTGAATGTGGATGCAGCGCCCGCATATGAAACCATGGTGAACTTTCATTCGGATTGTTGATCCAGAGCGCCATGTTCACAAATAGAACATCACCAAGCGCACCCTCAGTAAGCAATTGTTTGGCGCGATCGGCTACTGGGGTAAAGCGATGATTGAGATTGACGCCAAGTAGCACCCCTTTTTCTTTGGCGCGTGCAACCATCTCACGGGCATGTTCGATATTATTTGAAATCGGCTTCTCCACCAGCACATGTTTGCCAGCAGCGAGGCATTGCATGGTTGGTTCGTAATGGTGCCCACCATTCTCTGGCCCAGCAGTCGCCACACTGATTGCGTCAATTTCTTCGGAGGCCAGCATATCGGCCAGATCGTAATAGACCTTTACGCCATATTGTTTGCCAACTGGATCCACTCGCTCAGCAAGCATATCGCATAAGCCGACTAACGTTACATCCTTATTTTGGGCATAGTAGCGAACATGCGTCTTGCCAATATTGCCAAGCCCAATCACTGCAACTTTAAGCATGGATGACTCCTCATATGAAGCGCGAACGAATCTTCATTAAACCCTTGTGTTTTTGCGTCTTTGCGTTAATTATTACAAAGCTCCTGTTTCTTACCACAGAGGCACAGAGGCACAGAGATTATATTTCCTTTGCGTCTTTGCATCTTTGCGTCTTTGCGTTAAAATCCCCTTCCTTGTGAGATGACCTTATTGGAAATGCATGAATCTCAATGCTCAACGTTCAACGCTTGCAAACAGCGATGCAGGTAGCCACGGCTCTCGGCGGCAATACCCATCGCACGCGAAAGTGGGTGATTAGCGGCCCCAATCACCTCGAGGTTCAGCGGCCCCTGATAGCCGATTTCCTGTAGTGCATTCAGGGTCGCCGGAATATCGACGATCCCGCGCCCGGGAATCTGGGTGTCTGGTGGGCCGACACGTTGTTCGCGGCTGGCGCAATCGCGGAAGTGCGATGTGATAATATGCGCTCCCCAACGCCGCGCAATCTCCTGCGGCTCCTCCTGCGCACGGAACAGATGGCTGGGATCGAAATTAAGCCCTAAGGCTGGCTCGCGTACCGCGGCCATCAGTCGTAACGCGCTAGCACCGTTATAGATCGCCTGGCCAACATGCGGCTTAACGGCTAGGCGCACCCCGGCGCTTCCAGCGAGTTGTGCTAACTTGCCAATATGCGCAATTGCCTGGCTGGTCGATTCTTCATCGTTGGTGATGCCACCCGAACCAATATTCACAATCGGTACGCCAAGTTCGCCTGCGAGCGCAAAAATCTGCGCCAATCGTTCGCTGTCTGTGGTGGCAGCTTCAATTGCAGTCGCTTCCAACTCATGTTCCTGCAGCAATCGGCGGATTTCCTGGGTGTCCTGCCCCGGTTGGATATGCTCGCACATTCCTTTGATTGCGGCCAGTTCGACATAACGATAGCCTGCCCATGCAATATGGCTTAGTGCAGTTGGTAGATCGGTGTTGCTAAACAGAACCGTATTACATCCTAGCCGCATAGAGTGCGCCTCCATAATATGGTATAGTCCTTCGGTGCGATGTTTATTATATACGATAGGGAGCAGAGCAATGGGCATCCTTGAGCCGATTACCAGTGCCGAAAACCTGCCAGAGGGCACGATTCGATCCTATCGCGAACATGGGTTTGTTCACGTTCCTGGCGTTCTTTCATCCGAAGAGGTGGTGGAGTTTCGGGCTGCTGCCCGTGATGCGCTGCAACGCCTGCAGGATCGTAGTTTGACCAAAGGGCGCGGGCGGGTTGAACAGATCTTTACCCAGATTGTGAATGTCTGGCGTGAAGACGAAACGCTGCGCCGTTTGACACTCCACCCTACTATTGGAGCGGTTGCAGAGCGGCTGGCGGGTATTCCATTACGTATCTGGCACGATCATATGTTGGTTAAGCTACCGCATAATAATGCTGCCACCGAATATCATCAGGATCGTCCGTTCTGGCCGTTTCGTGATGATCGCCATACGCTTTCGGCCTGGGTTGCGCTTGTCGATGTGCCGGTTGAACGCGGATGTATGACCTTTATTCCCGGTTCGTTTACGCGTACAGATCTACGCCCACAGAATCTAGCCGATGATCATGATCTGCTCAATCTGTGCCCTGATCTTATCTGGGAGCCACGGGTAACGATCCCACTCAAGGCTGGCGATTGTACCTTCCATCATGGATTCTGTGCTCATATGGCCACACCGAATTTCACCGACGATCCACGCTTGGCCCATATTGTGATCTTCATGGATGCTGAAACCCGCTATAGCGCGCAACGCCATATTGTCACCGATCCACTTGGCTTGGCAGAAGGGCAAGTGCTGGATCATGAACTATTTCCGCTGGTTGGCAAGGAGCATCGGTAATCGGTTTACTATTAGCTGAATGATTCCCCAAACCACGACAAATGCAATCAGCTTATCGGACACATCCGAAACGACAATTTGGGAGAAAATCCACGCCACGGAATCTCCTCTAAGTTCGGTATCATACTCACTAACATATGTTGTAATTGGTGCAGAGACGATTGCTGCCGCGAGGCCTGTAATCAAGCCCGCTAATCCAACATAGCCAACGTTCCGGATGGCAAAATAACCTAGGGCTGCCCCAACAAGAAGCGCCAGAAGCAGGAAGATAATATGTTCCGAAGACTCAAAGAGCGCAAGTGGCCATCTCAGTAAACCTTCATCGACGAATATACTGGTCGCAAACATCAGCACAATAAACGCGAGATTGAAAACAAGAACTGCCCCAATCAGTGCTGAGAGCAACTGTGGTGGCTGAGAGCGGAAGATACCCCTTCGCCCAGCAAGGCCGGCTAGTAGACCAACAACGCCAACTACTGGTGAATACAGCCAGGCGTTTGGTGCCAAGCCAGTTAGCGTCCAAAGGATATGCGATAGGACACCCGTAATGAGTCCAACCCAGGGGCCAAAAAGTGCGCCAATCAGAACAGTCCCAATGCTATCCAGGTAAATGGGCATGTGAGGAAATTGATCAGAAAATTGGATGCTTTGCCCAACGATAATATTCAGTAGAATCGCGACCAGTATGTAGACCAATGTTGAGCGGGTGAATAGTCCCCTTATTTGCATCGGAATGGCAATTGGAATCGATATTGCTGCTGTCGTTTGATCAGGCTCGGCTGGAGAATGTGCCTTGAGTTGCTCGCTAGTATGCTCAACCGGCGCAGCTACCTCCTGAAACTCTGGCTGCATGGGCTCAAGTGCTCTTTGCACTAAAGCTTCCGATAGTTCAGGCTGTACTGGTTTGGGTATTACCACTAGGGGGTGAGTCGATGCTGATGTGTCGAAGATTTGACCATCTGGCGCATGCAGATGTAATACTGGTGTGCCCCACTCAAGACGATATCCCTGCGCAAAAACGGATTTGCGCGCCTCGGCGAGCGCTGCATCAACCGGGTACCCATCTGCGATTGCACCATAGAATTCATGTGCAATCGCAATTGCCGCCTCATCGCTGACCTCAAATTGCATTGCAATGACAGCCGGAATACCCTGCTGTACTAAACTTTGCGCAACCCCAGCGAATGGATCATCGGTTGAGGATCTCCCACCCTCACAGACATTCAGGATCACAAGCCGTAGCGAGCGGTGATCGTGAAGAAGCATTCCTAATTCTTGGCCACTCACCCGATCACCATCGCCCTGAGCATCTTCAAGTAAGAGTATGCCATCCTGCATATATGTATCAAAGATGCCGTGGCCAACAAAATGCAGAATGTGATAATTTGTTTGCCGCAGGTAGCGTTGAAGATCGCCAAGGGTTGCGTTCTCCAGACGATCAAGAATAACCGCCCCACGCTCATGCAACTCAGCTAACGCTGTTTGAATATTGGCCCACTCACGTTCAACCTCAAGTGGTGCTTGACCAGCTGGATTAGCAATAATTGCGAGCACCCGTAGTGGCAGATCGACAGCAAGCGGCCGAATGCGATCTGGGATATCGAGGTAACGAACAATTGGTGTTGTAACTGAGAGCGAGAGAAACCGGTTGCGCGATTGATCATACAGATATTCCCAAGGATAATCTGCTAACTCGGGCGTCTGTGTCAGCCGCATCCGCAGACGTAGCCCTACATTCTGTTGCTCGGCAAGCTGGAGACTCCTGCGAAAGGTTGCACCGATCTGCCCATCAAAGACTGTCTCATACAGGCGTCTACCGAACTGCTTGGCGGCCTCAATCTCAGGGTGATCAACACGGCGCATCGTTCGTTGTGTTCGCCCAACACGCAACACCAAGTTCTCTAACTCAGTTTGCGTGATAGATAGCCGAAATGTCCCCGTGTATTCTCCATCTGGCCCACGCGCAGTTACACGATAGCCATCTTCAAGACGCTCAAATTGCAGATCAAAGTTAAGGTAACTAAGCCTAGCCATTGCGCTTCCTGTCACACTATCACGATCTTCATCCATTATGAGTAGCCTATCGCAATGATATTAACGCAGAGATCTCGCAACATGTCAACCTTCATAATAGGTTTGCTATATCATCCTCATTCGCCAGTTTTCGAGTAAAATAGAGCCGAGACGACAATCTGTCTAAGGAGCATCTGCATGTCTGAGCAAACGGTTCATGTCGGCGATATTGCGCCCGACTTTGAGGTCCCCAGTGATACCGGAGAACTGGTCAAGCTGTCCAATTATCGTGGCAAGAAGGTCATCCTGTATTTTTATCCGAAAGATGACACCCCAGGGTGCACAACCCAATCGTGTGGTTTCCGTGATAATTACCCAGTGATTGAGGAAAAGAACGCGGTTGTCTTAGGCGTCAGCCCTGATGGGGTCAAATCGCACGCGAAGTTCAGGACCAAATTCAACCTGCCATTTACACTGGTTGTCGATACCGATAATGCCATTTCAATAGCCTATGGCGTATGGGTCGAGAAGTCCTATATTGGCAAGAAGTACATGGGCATTGAGCGTAGCCATTTTGTGATTGATGAGCATGGTGTGATTATTGGGGCTGCCGTTAAAGTCAAACCAGAGGAAAGCGTTGAACGCGCGCTAGCTGCACTTGGTTTGTAACGAACAAAAAGAAGCGTTGGAGCAAACGATTATGTTTGCTCCAATCTATTGGATCGGTTGGCGAAGCAACATAAGGTAATCTCGGCAATGCCAACAATTATTCGTCTTGCACGTGCCGATGCCGATATCCAACAGATTGAGGCTTTGCGCCATAACCGTGAAAAACGCCAGAAGCTACGCTGCTTCCTGGTTGAGGGTGTGCGCCCGATCAACCAGATGCTTGCATATGGCTGGGAAGTTGAAGCCTTTCTCTATGCGCAAGGTCGCCAACTCTCGGATTGGGCCAGTGCCATTCTGGCGCACTCATCGGCTCACCTACATTATGAACTCGCCCCAGATCTGATCGTTCGGCTGAGTGCTAAACAGGAACCATCCGAACTGCTTGCAGTTGCCCGTATGCCAGCGGATGATCTTATGCGTGTGCCAGTAAGCCCGGGGCTGCTGGCAATTATTTTTGATCGACCGAATAGCCCAGGCAACCTTGGCACCCTGATTCGCTCCGCAGATGCGTTGCGGGCAAACGCACTCCTGATCACCGGGCATGCTGCCGATCTGTATGATCCCGAGACGATTAGTGCCAGTACTGGCTCTTTATTTGCCCTACCAGCGGTACGGATCGGGGCACCACGTGAGTTGGAGCCCTGGTTCGCGGATCTCCACGCACAGCTTGGCGATCTGCAAATTGTTGGCACCGATGAGCATGCCGAAGTCGATCTTGCAGATCAAAATTGGCTGCGCCCAACAATTCTGGTTTTGGGCAACGAAACGTGGGGCCTGAGCGCCCATTTCCGTAACCGCTGTGATAGTATGGTGCGTATACCGATCGGCGGCTCGGCATCATCGCTGAATGTTGCCTGCGCAGGCTCGATAGTCTTGTATGCGATCGACTATCAGCGTCGGATTCTTGGTGCGTAGTATGATTGCCCTCATAAATACTCACCACAGTTGGTTCAAGTTCTAAAAGGATTTCTTCCATGCGTCGCGCCATCTTATGCTGTATTCCATTCCTGCTGTGTGCGTGTGCTGGGCTTGTCCCTTCTGAGCCAACAGTAATGCCGATTCCGGCAGCCCAAAGCCCACTTGCTATCCTCTCAGGGGCGCTTGAATACACCGGTAATCGAATCAACAACCGCGGGGATAATGCGGTCATGCTGCTTGATCTGCATGGATTTGTGAAGCGTGATCACGATTTTGAGCCAAGTAGCACAAGCCAAGTATTAGGCCCGCTCGAATTGAACACTGGCTCAACGACTGGCCGTTTTACCCTCCATTTGCCAGCAGTGCCGGGTGGCAGCTTCTCGGATCTGGATGAGAATGGCCGTAGAGATCGTGGCGTACAGATCTTCAACCTGATCTGGTGGTCAAACGAGGCCAGTGGCCCATTTGCCGATCACGACGATCAGCTTCGTGGGTGGGGGCAATCCTACACTTCTACGATTCACGATACAAACAGCGATGGTGAGATTATCGGCGGTACGCTCCTGGTTTGGGCGCCAGACAGTGAGCAGCGTTTTCCCGTTGATCTCGGGCCAGATGGGCTTCTTTTTACTGCGGATGATCCGCTTGGGACGATCGCACCAGGCTATACCATTGTTGATCTCGATAAACATCCATTTGTACACAGGCGTAATTCCGAGGAAGAGGTAATCCTCTATGAGCGTAGCGATTATGCGACACAGGATTATCAGTCGAAATCGTACACTGCTGCTTTTACCGCACTAGCGCAGCGGGTTCGCGATACATATGCATTTGCTGGTTTGCCCGATCGTGAGCCAGATTGGGATACGCTCATTCCAAAGGTTACTGAGCAGGTTCAGCAAGCAGAAAATCGCCACGATGTGCAGGCGTTCTATCTTGCATTGCGTGAATTTACCTATGCGTTTCAGGATGGCCATGTGGCAGTCGATTCGACTGATTTGCGTGATAACGATTTTAACGCGCAGTATGGTGGTGGGTATGGTTTCGGTGCACATGAACTCGATGATGGCCGCTTCCTTGTGACCTTTGTGCAGGATCATGGGCCAGCACAAATTGCAGAGATGGAGGTGGGCGCGGAATTTTTGCGTTTCAATCAGCAGCCAGTTGATGAGGCACTCCAAACAGTTATCCCATATTCGGCACCCTACTCAACGAAGGCCGAAATGCGTTATCAGCAGTTGCGCTATCTGCTACGGGCAAGCGTGGGAACCACTGCAACCGTTGAGTTTAAGAATCCCGCTGGCGAGGCACAGACTGTTTCGTTGGTCGCGATTGATGAGCATGAGAGTTTGGATGAGACCTCGATCTATGCTGGGCTTGATTCATGGGCGCTGCCGGTTGAGTACTGGTACCTTGATGATCGAATCGGGAATATTCTGGTTGGCACAAATGCTGATGATGCCGCGCTGACACTCGAGCTTTTTGAGCGCGCACTTGACGCTTTTGAATCCGATCAGGTCAATCGGATCGTCATCGATTTTCGTCAGGATGATGGGGGTGCGCTGCTTGGTCTAGCAGGATTTTTCAGCGATAAAGAGATTCCACTTGCACAGGAGTTTCAGCGCGATACTGCCACTGGTGTCTTTGAAGCACGTGGCGCACCAATCATTGTACGGCCAAAGGGTCGTACATTCGAGTTCAAAAAGATTGCTGTGCTAGTTGGCTTTGGCTGTGCTAGCGCATGCGAAAGCGAAGTCTATGCGCTGAGTAAACTGCCGAATGTTGAAATTGTCGGCCAATACCCGACATCGGGTATGTTTGCATCTGTCATTACCGATGAATACAAACTCCCGGAACGGATTACACTGCAGTTCTCAAAATGGCGCTATCAAACACCCGATGGGTTGTTATTCCTCGAAGGGATTGGCGTCCAACCAACGGTACGCGTACCAGTGGACATTGAAACGGTACTTTCAGATGAGGATGTTGTACGGCAGGCCGCTGTTCGGGCGCTTGGCACCGAATAAGTGTATAACGGCGTGTTCTTATCCAATCATCCGATCAGCAATTCGTTTATACACCGCAGTAGTCGGGTGATCTGGGTAGCGTACCACGAAAATATCAGCGCTCCCCAAGAGCATCATTTCATCTGAATGGGGCACCACACCAGCAACCTCGCAGCCATAGGTCTGTTCAACACGTTTGCGCAATTCATTGGCATCAAGCACACTCGGTACTTTATTGAGCATTAACAACAGGTTGGGCACATCGAGCTTACGCGCAATATCAACGGTTACGGCAGTTCCCTGATAATCCTGGGCGTCTGGGCGCATAAGCAGTAGCAGCGTATCGGAAATTGCCACCGAGAGCAGGGTCTCTTCGTTCAACCCAGGATGGGTGTCGATCAGCAGCGCATCCAGCCGCAGATCGTTAATCAATTGACGAAATCCATCATTGAGCAGCCCAACATCATAGCCATCGCGCAAAATACGCGAAATCTCGCCAGCCTTGATACTTGAGGGGAGCAGAAAAACCTGGCCTTGTGCCCGCGAACCCAAACGCGGTGTTACATTCAGTGCTGCCTGGGTGATCTCACAACGACCCCATAAGTAATCGTTGAGTGAATACTGGATATGGCTTTCATCTAAGCCAAACAACACATGAATCCCCGGTGAGAGAATGTCTGTATCAACCACCCCAACCCGTAACCCTGCCGCAGCCATAATTGCTGCCAGGCTAGCGGTGGTATTCGATTTGCCCGTTCCACCGCGAAACGAGTGGATAGAGATGATCTTTGCCATAGTTTCTTCTTTTTCGCTATCGTCGAATTGCTTTTATGACCTCTGTGTCTCGGTGTCTCTGTGGTGCATTATTCCAGTTCTACCCGTGCAACACCATCAGCGTTACGGCAGATCAACAGGCTCATTCCAAGGCCAACCAACCCAGCCATAACAACTGTTCCCATCCAGAGATGTATCGACCATACAACCCGATCAATCCGAATGAGTGTTAGAAAATAGATCAGATAGAGCAGTGCCGGGATGGCGAGAGCATATAATCGCAGTGCCCACAGCCGTGCTGGCGAAGGCCGCAATAATGCTAGCAGTATATCACTCAGCAATCCTGCTGCCAGGCCAACACCAATCACCCAGTAGCGATCCTCGATCACATTCATAAGCGCTGCATTCAGCCCGATCATGAATGTCAACGAGCCGAATGGCAAACGCCAGCGGCGTAACATCATCAACACAAAGCCAATCAGTAATGCCGATTGGAGCATAATCGCGCTTACGCCAAGTGCCTGTCTGGTATCATCGTAGCCGGTACGCGCAAGAATATATACATAGGGATGGCCAAACTGGGTCATAAATGTCACAAGCGAGAGCGTAAAGACAACCGAAATCAGTGCAGGGATTGGGATGCGTGCACTTATTTGGCTTGTTCCTTGGCCGGCGCTCGCCGCAGATTGTGATCTTCCAGCATCGGTTGCCAGCCATGCCGCGCGGGCTGGTGCGCTTAGGATAAGCGCCATACTGGCCGCCAGTATTAGATGTGTCGGGCTGAGTAGTGCATCAATACCATCTTCGATTCCAAAAACAGTATGCCATATCAGATCGCCAACACCCCCTAATGCGAAAAGTGGCGTGCCAACGAGTGCTAGTTCATAGCCGCGTGGAAGCGCCGAGTGCCAGGCATGACCAGATAGTATGCCACGCACAACCGCAAACCCAAGTAGGAGTGTTACTGCGCTAAACCCAGAATAGAAGACAGCATGCCATGGTGTGAAAAAGGTATTATCCACACGCCCATGGCTGTGCGCCCAGCCATCCAGATAGAGTCCCCCTAAAAACCAGGCCGACAGAATCACCATACTCCAACTGAACCAGCCAACCAACATAACAGGTTGTGCGGTCGATTTGGATGGTACCTGCTGCAATCGCTCGCTTAGCATAGTCGTTTCCTATATGAATAGCCGCTAGCCAATACAGCTAAAACTGTCTTCATTATAACATTATCGTTCTAGAGCTCTCGCACTACATAGTGTGGTGCGCTGTACACCATCGGTCGTGGGTTGTGCGCTATTGGTTGTGGGTTGTACGCTGTCGGTTGTGAGTTGTACGCTGTAACGCTGGCTTGTACGCTGTACGCTGTGGGCTGTGCGTTTATGCGATACATGCGTTTTCGCTACCTGATTGCGCATCCTAGCGGCCTATGCTACAATGACGCGCCGCTGGTAGGAGAAGAACTGAGTATTGGTTTATTGAGTCAGATGGTGCTTGAATATGTGCCACTACTCGGGTAGGATCTGGTATGCGCAATCTTGATCGCAACCTGAACACAAAGGAGTGAAGGGAATGCAAGGTCTGAGTGGGTTTGAGCAGTCCGCCGTCTGGGCAGTGCTCGTTATCTCGATCCTGGGGATCATCTACGCATTTGTGCTGCGCGCACAGATCCTACGGCTGGACAAAGGCACTCCACGAATGCAGGAGGTCTGGGGGTTCATCAAGTCGGGCGCCAATGCCTATCTTGGGCGGCAGTTTCGTGCGATCAGTATTCTGATTGTGATTTTGACAGTTGTACTGGGCGCGAGTGTGCTGGTGATCCCACCAACTCGTGAAGCGGTTGAACGCTTTGGCAGCCCCGAGGCTGCTGGGCTCTGGGTTGCGATTGGCCGTGCAATTGCATTTTTGATGGGCTCAATGTTCTCATATACAGTCGGCTTTGTTGGCATGAATGTTGCCGTTGAGGCCAATGTGCGGGTAGCCGCAGCCTCACGTAAGGGCTACAATCCGGCCATGCAGATTGCGTATCGCTCTGGCTCGGTCACTGGTATGCTTACCGTCGGCCTTGGCCTGTTGGGTGGCACGCTGATCTTTATGGTCTTTGGGATCGCCGCCCCTGATGCATTACTTGGCTTTGGCTTTGGTGGTTCACTCATTGCGCTCTTTATGCGTGTTGGTGGTGGTATCTATACCAAGGCTGCCGATGTTGGTGCCGATCTGGTCGGTAAGGTCGAAGCGGGTATTCCTGAGGACGATCCCCGAAATGCAGCGGTTATTGCCGACCTTGTTGGCGATAATGTTGGCGATTGCGCAGG
>JANLSE010000131.1:0-1758 GCA_031362265.1 Roseiflexaceae bacterium | reverse complement strand
CATCGAGTAGCACCTCCCTGCCCTGCTCCCACTGATACCACGTGGCCCGCGATACACTGAGCAGCGACAGTTTTTCCGGGAGGGTCAGCTGCCATGCTGAGGCCAAACGCTCGAAGGTTCGCCACGCGGCCGCGCCCACTTGCGGATCGGTCCAATCGAAGCGGTCTTGCTCCATCACACTCATCATTCAACCATCGTGTTTTCGCCTGAACACAGTATGCCAGGAGGAGGCCAAACGCGGGTAGACCGGTTGCATAGTCGCCTGCCCCGACAAATCCGACACGGATATAGTATACCATGATAAGGATACTTATCATGGTATACAAACCCGTTTGAGTCGGATACACGAATTATTCTTCGACACTTTTATCTCACATCATCGCATCGGAATAACCTATGATTTGCCGCATAAATCCACTCATGCCATACACTCAATCGGTCCTTCAGCAATTCTGCCACCCTCCTTTCCACGTTAGATCCGCATTTGACTCGCCGACCCCGGCCCCGGCGAAACTTGCGTGGCACTATGGTAGATCTTGGACGTCTTCACCGAATTCAAACGCCTGGGAAGGTGCGTACTGAGCCTAGATTTCGCGTCTGCTACGAAAACCTATAGGCAAGATGCGTTGACGGAAACTGTTTGGCTTGCTGCCAGTTCCAGATGGGGGTTGGAAACGACATTGACCCTGGCCACAACCCGCCTGAGGCGGCAGGTCACCACCACATTGTATTTATCGATTCGGATCCCGCCTGTCATGCAACGTAGGACGGTGGATACCACGGCCAGTGCTGCTATACCCTTGGTCAAAGGCGAACCGTTAGCCCCACAAGTGCCTGCGGCGATCACGCTACTGGAGCGGGCCTGGATTCATCTGTGTCGTGCGTTCCTCGAGTGGCGCGAAGAAGCGAGCCCGGCGCACGGAATCAAGGCCATTCACGGGGTGCTGAAAAACCGACGACCGCCTCCCTCGCGCCGTCCTAAGCAGGTGTCTCCCTGATCCATTCATGCGACGCTTTGTCATCGGTGCCACACGTTTCATCGATCGGCGGTTGCCATGTGCAACGAAGGAAACCTCCTCGACCATGACCCCAGGACTACCTGGTGATTGTAAACCGCCGGGATCGTGTTAAGGACAATACGTGCGCTGGACTCACGAATATGTATACAGCGCCATCAACCCGGTCACTGTCCGCAAACGGCCTCGTTTATCCGATGGGCTGGACCAAATTGCGCTGCACCAAGCCCTCTGGGGGTATCGCTCTGGGCGACCTAACAATGTGCTCGGATAGTTGGGGTCGAGCGTCCAAACTTTTCCGAAATCTGGTGAATGTGAATCAACGTTTATTTCGCGCTTTGTGGTGTGATTGGTTGGCCGCGCTGGATCACACCTGTTACTCCCTTGCACTACCACCCTGATCGCGTTTAACAATATTTATTCCCCCTTTTGAACGCTCCTCGCATGTAATCTTATAGTCTGATTACAGACGCTAACGATGTATCAGCAGAACTCATGAATGAATGAGCCGCGTCGATCATATAATCTGGCATATAATCTGGCGCATTACCGAGCGAACCAATCGTCTAAATAATGGGTGACATCGGCCTAGCGTTCACACTATACGAACTGAAAAAAATTATTACAGTAAATTACCCCGCCGCAAGCGGCGGGGCTTTCAAAACCTGAATACCTGAAACAACTTCAACTGCGGATCGGGTTCCTCTTTATGACGTCGTATATATTGCCGTATCACCTCGGC
>JANLSE010000096.1:0-7352 GCA_031362265.1 Roseiflexaceae bacterium | reverse complement strand
GCAAAATAGGCATTGATCAGATCGCCCTGATACCCAGGGATGGAGATGGTTTCTGCGAGCATTCCTTCGTACATATTGGTCTCATACATGGGTTACGCTCCTTTTAGAATCGCTGACTCACATTGAAAGATCGTGCAGATTCTATCACTACTGCACCATACACATTTTCGGATCTTGGAAAGGTGCGGAGTATAAGCGACAATGAAGAAGCAGCGCCCCATATATGTGGACTCTGGTGGAGCGCCTAGGGAGTGCTGAACAGCAAATCCTCTAAGAACGAGTTGACAAAGATATTGTCAGGGTCAACTCCTTCCTCTTTTCGTATGCGAAGAAATGTCTCAAGGTTCTCACCATAGACAGCCCGTAGTGTACTAGCGATCTGTGATAGGTCTTGATATTGCTTGGCCCAATGTGGACGCGACCCTGGGATAGCCAGCCATCGCTCCATAAGACAATCCTTGAATGCTTCCCAATGCTTATTGTCAAAAGTGGTAATCTGGATATTACATGTGGTTTCATTCTCATCGCCAGAAATACAGTGGAGCAGCGCTGTATTCTTACCAAACAGACGAGTATTCATAGCGAGATTCACCGGATATTTCCCCTCTTTTGCACTAGAGTCGATCAGATCAACTGCGCTATGCCATGCTTCTTGTACCCTCGCGCACTCTGGGCCGGGCGGGAAGCTTACTGAAGCGTTCAGGCTCGGCACCATATAATTGATCCACTGCCCCAGAAGCATATTGTCAGACTGCTCCATACTATGTTCATCGGCCTTCATGCTTGCCCCGGCGAGCCGAGCGAAGTGCGGAGTTATTTGTGGGAATCGTACAAGCAGCGGTTTGACAAGATGTGTCGCGCCTGTTTCTATCCATCCATTGACATCTTTCTGCCATTGGTGAGTTTTGGTCCATGTAACCGGTTCGTCGGTCACATCCGATGTCTGAAGCGTTACCTCGCGGTTGAACGGGAACCAGAAATACTGAGCGTAATCATGCGCCTCGAATATGTGGGCAGCCTCATTGATTGCCTGCCGCATGTCGAGCTTCCGATTAACGACTCGTACATTGAAGGCTGGCTGGAGAGCGAGTGTAATCTTGGTGAAAATGCCAAATAATCCCAGGCTGCACGCAACAGCCCGCCAGAGGTCGCCATCGCGCTCCCTGTGAATTATGCGGATCTCACCCGTACCAGTCACAAGCTCGACTTCCTCCACAAACTCGGAATATGTTCCCCACCGTTTGGAGAACCCATTGGCTCCAACTGCGACCGCACCACCAATTGTGAGTGTTGGTAGGTCAACATTCATTGGCAGGCAGATGCCATGTTTGATGAAGGCGCGCAATGTATCCCCAACTGTCACACCGGGCTCGACAGTTATTCGAGGAGGATTCGTACTGATGTTAAGAATCTTGTTGAGGCGCCGTGTGCAGATCAGGTAATCATTTGTCACAGCGAGTGGACTCCAGGAGTGACTATCGCCTACAACGCGCACTTTTCTGCCATTCTGTCGGGCTTCCTTGACGATCTGCTGTATTTCTGCCGCCGATGTTGGCTCATAGTAGCGGTCTACTGTACTCGATAGGTTCTTACCGTGATTATGCCAGTGATAATTGGCCCGGTAGGGAATGTGCATGGTGACCTCTTCTAAGAGACCTCGGGCATAACGAGTTGGCGCTCTACGCCCTGCTGCTGCTGTACCTGTAGAACTGGATGCGCGAAGACAACTCGGTCAAGCAAGTCGTTAGAGAACATATGCTCAGGATCGACGCCAAGTGCAGCATGCACCATCAGGAACTGCCTGAGTTGATCGCCATAGGCTTGACCAATAAATGTCTCAATACCTGGAATAAATTCCCACTCTTTAGCCCAATGCGGGCGCGCCCCTGGCAATTTCATCCACCGTGTGGCGATTGCCGACGCAAATTCCTGCCAGTGAGGGGTTGGGCTACTACTGAGAATCTCAATATAGCAGGTATGTCCTTGGCCGGATGCTGGTGCCAAAAGGCAGTCGCTTGAGTGAATAAAACGGGCGTTGAGTGTCATATTAAAGGGATAGCGCCCTTGGATGGCAAAGGCATCTATGACCTCTATGGCGTCCTGCCAGGCTTGCTGAAACGTTTTGAAATCTGGATCTAACTGGAAGGCAAATTCAATACACGACACGCGCAGCATTTCGATAGCATTGCGCCAATGAATCGCTTCCACTACGTCCGTCACCCGATTGTGATGGGGGAACCATTGATAGTTGAACGTAGCGATCGCAGGCGTTGTCGTCGGCCAGGTGCGCAGCATCCATTGCTCCCAGCTGTGGAATACCGCGAAGGCGGCATGCCCAAACCGGCGGCGCCATGTGTTGCGTGTCACGGCTGTCCGCGGCGCGGCTGTGCGATCCCAGATCCGAACCGTCACATCCTTCTGGTACGGCCAATAATAAAGATCGACGGCTTCGTGATGTGGCGCCAGTTCGGCAATCTGGCTGCACATAACAGCTAAGGGCATGCGTGTGTCGCGTTGGTGGATACGGTAATTTGGTTCCACCCGTAGATGCACCCGATAGATAATTCCGAAGAGACCCAAGCTCAAACGCACCGCATTCATGATTTCTGGGCCATGCGTCGCCACACTATAACAAATCAGATCGCCCGCCGCGTTAACGATCTCAATTGCCTCCACCAGGTCAGAAAGAGTAGGCGTCTCCCAGCCTGAACCATGACTACCTGTAGCCACCAATCCACCAATACGCACGCTCTCCAGCACAACATTGAAAGGCAGTGTTAGTCCATGCTGCTCAAGCACATCGTTTATTTGTTGGTTTGTCGCCCCTGCCTCAGCGATAAGTAGCGGTGCCTGTTTGTTATCGAAGTTCACCGTCACCTTATCCAGACGGTGCGTGATGACCAATATGTCGTTCGTTGTTGCAAGCGCGGGCCAGGAATGCCCTGTTGCTGCCACTCGTATCCGGCACTTACGAACCTGCGCCTCAGATACAATCTCGCACAGATCAGCTACGGTCTCAGGTAGGAACGCCACCTGAGGGTGGCATTCAGCAGTTCGACCCCAATTGCGCCAGTGGAGGCGCTCGCGTCGAAAGCGCTGCCGACGAGCCTCAGCTTGAAGACGAGCCTTCAACTCAGGGCGATACTTGTGGTCAAGCAAGGCAAACAACGTGCTGTGAACACTGGCAAAAGCGAGATCATGAAGCGCTTTCAGCAGTTGGACGGCCCATGAATCCGTGGGAAATGGTACACGGATCGCCTTCACAAACATCGGATAGTTTAGTATGCCGAGGAGCAACAGGGGAATACCGACACCGAGAAATGGGCTGAGATAGACTTGACCATAGGTTGGCCCAAGAAGCAAGCGTGATAGGAGCACAAAGGCGACAACACCCAGCGTTGCGCCTACATCAAACAGGAGATGGTAAACCACCAGAACCAGGACAAAGAGTGTGCCAACATGGCTATCGACTGCGAAAGGAACGTTGGCACTTACAATTGGGATGCGCGCCAGCAGCGACATCAGGCAGAGCAGCGAGATCCAGGCAATACCAAGCTGTATTGGCCAAGGCTGTTGGTCATAGCGCAGAGCAAGCGGGCGGGCAACATAATAGATGTGATGCTCTTTCAACATGACCCTCTTTTTCTCCCACGCCACCCGGATTGGCAGTGCCTACTTCCCCTGTGCCTTGCGCCAGGCCTCATACTCGATGCGGGCCTCCTCGGAGAGCGGGTAATACTTGCGCAGATCGCCGCCCTCGCTGAGCCGTAGACGCGAGAAGTCCTCCCACTCGGCATGCTCACTAGCCTTCTGTATGAGCTGCGGTGCCAGCTTAGCCGGGACGACCACAACCCCATCGTCGTCCGCGACAATAATATCGCCTGGAATCACCAGGACGTTGCCGCATGAGATCGGCACATTGACAGCAAACGGCATGATGCCGGTCTGTGTGTGAAAATTTGGGGTGACACCGCGCAACCACAGGCCAAGCTCAAGCTCCTTCACATGCGGGTAGTCGCGGATGCACCCGTCGATGACGACTCCAATGCCGCCGCGGCCCTTGAAATAGGTCAGCATCATCTCGCCAAAAATACCGCTACTCAGATCGCCGCGTGCATCCACCACGACAATATCGCCTGGCTGTGTGTGGTACAGGACGTGGCGGTGCAACTGGCGCTCCGGGTCAGCATACTCATCTACGCCATAGAGATCCTCACGCTTTGGCATAAATTGAAGTGTCAGAGCCGGGCCAACCACCGTTTTGCCCTTCGTCCAGGCAACTGGCCCACACATAAATGGGTTGCGGATGCCAAGACGACTCAGTTCACCACTTGCGGTGGCGCTTCCAATCTGTGCCAGGCCGTCGATCAGTTCCTTCGATGGACGAACGATATCCTGTGTTTGAACCACCTGCTACCTCCTGCTCTAAAATCGTGTCCTAGATGTTGGCTCTTGCAGCAATCACGATCTGCTACTTCGCCGCTCACTAATGGGAGAGATGATACACCTATATCCATTTTCCACCAAAGGCCGAACTCGAAACTAATTTTGGCTATACCTTCTTTTTCTACGGCTCGGACCACAGGCTGCCGTTTGCAACACTGGCTACGACAGATAACGATTATGATCGTGTTTCGAATCTTGACCGTCCAGGGGTGTTCCGTCTCAACATTGGCGTCAGCAAACCAACCTTTCAGGCATTGTTTGGAACCGAAAAGATTGATGTGAGTAGCTACGATTTTACCGTGTTAGACACGCTCGTGCCTCATCCCGACTATGCTGCACAGTCGTTTCTCTGCGTACTCAACCCCAGCGATGCCACCTTTCAACAACTCCAGCTATGTCTGTATCCCAACAATAAATGTGACCTGGAACCGTATTACCACCAGCGCCATCAGAGCCGGCAATATAAATTTTGTTGCCAAGGGCGCGCGTAAATTGAAATGTTGCATGAGCACCCCATTTTGGGGGTTATCTCTGTGCTGTCTTATCAACACCTAATCAATGAGGCGGAATACTACATCCGGGCTGGCCGGACGCTTACAAGAATGGTTTGGGGATTTTCAGTGGTCGTGATAGTGATCATATATCGGCCTTCGATTGTAATATCTGGGGACTGCTTCTGTGCCTGCTGAAGATGCTGTCGGAGCCACACAGACGGGCTTTTGATCGTCGGGGCAAGACCCTTCATAAGGGTGAGCAGATGCAGCATCACTTCACCACTCTCGGCACCTTGGTCGAAATCGGCTTTGACTTGCACCTCCTGAACATCATCGGGGTTGCCGAGCAAATGGACTGTTATTCCTTTGGCTTCTGATGTTCCTAGCGCGGCTTGGCCATCCGTTGCGTTAGGGTCGTCTGTAAAGTTGACGCCAGAGGGCGAGCTCCGAAACAGGAACTCAAGCTTAGTGCGTGAGAGCCCTAGCCCTGGTACGGTTGCCATCGCGCCAGCAGGCGTTGCAATGATTGGCGTGGTGATACTATCTGCTAGTGCGGGCATCGGTATTGTGATGGCAATGATTGGCGTATTCGCACGCGTAATAGCAGTTGGTTGTGGTACGGCTGAACTATTGCTGCAGCTGGCTAGTATCAGCACAAGCAGCGAGAACGCGAGCTTTCGCATAGTTTTCTCCCAGGCAGGATGAATACATATTGTACCGGTGCCACATAGCACAGGTGGAGCGGCACCCTCTTCTACTGCCGTACACATGGTCGCGAAGTAGGCTTGCCAGCACACATGATTTTCGCACCAGCATCACTATATTATGAGCTAGGCACTTGCTTTTGCCGGGAGTTCAGGGACAAATTGGTAGGATTGTTCCCGCTTTTGTCGGCGTAGGATGGCAATGATGATGCTCCATGTTTCGTACAGGCCGTTAGCGGTGTACGGAAGTTCATGCTTGATGGCGCGATGCAAGCGTGCCAGTTTGTAGCAAGGCACTCCGGCATACATATGATGCTCGATGTGATAGTTCATATGCCAATAGAGAAATTGCACGATCGGGTTGAGGTAGATGGTACGTGTGCAGAGGCGGAAGTCATCGACCTCATCTTGCAATCCCACATGTTGGGTGTTGTTACACAAAAAGAGTAGCAATCCACCATAGAATGGCGCAAGCGTGATCAGCACCGGCAGCATCCACCAGCCTGTGAACAGCGCCTGCGCGACGATAATACTGTGGCCCAGCAGCAGGATGCGCGCCCAGTTGAACAGTTCACGCCGCCAGGCAGGTTTGTCTTCGGGGAAGAGGATGCGCTGCCAGTCATTCTCGAGCCGCCCGCTGCTGAGCAGCACCCAGCTCTTCCAGCGCTCAAATAGCCCGATCGGGTTGATAAATGCGGTTGTGAGGAAACTCCTCAGCGTAATCTCGACCGGCAGGATAACCTCCATGTCGTCTGGCTGGTGAAGCGTGTATTTGTGGTGCTCCTGATGGCTCGCCCAGAAGTAGATGTGGTCGAGGCCACCAATAAAGCTCACCAGATACAAGAAGAAACGGTTGAGTGCGCGGGTTTTGAATACCGTTTTATGGCAGAGTTCATGGAAAGCATTGAGCAAGAATGCGTAGACTGTTCCATGGAGAAAGAGGCAACCTGCGAGTACATACCAACTCCAATGCTGGGAGGCATACCACGATAACGCCCCGGTCGCAACGATAATGCCAAGATGACCAAGCGTCTGGGCAAGCCCCCAGGCATCACTACGCTGGTTCAGTTCAGCGAGGAGCGCGCGGTCAAGGGGTATTCGGTACCAGTGGAGTTTTGCCTGAGTGATTGGCTCATTCTGTACATCAGTCATGAATACATACCTCCATCACATGATCGTCAACAATTATCAACATCTATAGGAGATACCAGCGGTGATGAACTAGTGCAAATGGGAGTCGGCCAGCTCTTGTCATACATATAGAATCGGTCGCACTATAATATCACAACAGATGTCGGGTCATATCCATGTCGATGCAAGAACGCCAGTGTTTGCGCCATATCCGGCAATCCAGCGCGCGCTCCGGCCCTCGTGCAAGAGAGCGCTGCGGCGGCTGAGGCAAACACGCCAGCTGGCTCAACCTGCCAGCCGAGAATGACATGGGTGTACAAGAAGGCTCCGTGCAGCACATCGCCGGCCCCGATCGTATCCGCCACCGGAACTGTAAAGGCCGGAATGGATGTTAATCCGGCAATTGTGGCAATCAATGAACCTTTCGCGCCGCGCGTCACGACCATGGTAAGATCCGGCCGTTCTGCAAGCAATTCAGCAATGGTCTGGTGGATATCGACTCCAGCGCGCCAAGCCAGGAAGTTCTCTTCATCGGAGAAGAAATAATCGGTGAGAGCGACCATCCGCGCCACATGCT
>JANLSE010000055.1:0-1825 GCA_031362265.1 Roseiflexaceae bacterium | reverse complement strand
GATCGATACCCTCGTTATTAAGCTTCGGCAGCAAGGAATGCGAATAGGAACCCTCGATTTGCGAATTGCGGCTACGGCGCTTGTGAATGGCGCAACCCTCGTAACTCGTAATTCAAAGGATTTTGGTCAAATCCCAGGGCTTGCCATAACAGATTGGTCAGCGCAATGACCTGTGCTTGAGCCAGTGCCTTTGTATCTTTGCGCCTTTGCGTTACAATCCTATTCCACCTATCCCACATCCACCCAACGCCCCTCCTGATGCGAAATGATCGCGGCATCATGCACTTCTTGTGCCTTCCAACCATCGTAGAAGCTGGGCCTTACCTGGCGCCCTTCAAGGATCGCATCAACGAAGAGGCGTGGGCCAGCCGACTGTTTGGTGAATGTTTCGAGAACCATGGGGATGAAACTCAGGCTTGGATCGACATCTCCCCATAGGTGATCGGGCACCACCAGTTGTTGCGGCTGCTCTTGGCCAGGGCGTGCGCCAAACAGCTCGATGTTACGCTCATAAAGTGCAACACTTTCGAGTGAGCCAGCAGCACCATGCAGCGTAAAGCGCTGATCCATACCACGCTCACCCAAATGCGCCATCGCATGCGCCTCTATGATGCCATGCGCACCATTCGCAAATTCGAGCATCAGTAACGCTGAATCGTTGGCAGATTGCGATGGTTGGCCCTGGACATCAAGGTGATTCACATGCGTTTTGAGGTTGGCACAGACGCGAGTAATATCGCCAACTAGCCAGCGCGCCATATCGATCATATGGATTCCAAGATCGCCCGAGATCCCATTGCCGCGTTGTGGATCCAAACGCCAACTATACTGTGGATCATGGCCATAATCACCAATAAAACGTAGATGGCATTGATAAGGCTTGCCAACAAAACCCTCCTCAACCAGGCTATGAATATACCGAGTAGGCGGCATCCAGCGCCAGGTAAAGAAGGTCATATGGGTTACGCCAACTGCTTCGGCCTTTAGATACATGGCGTGTGCTTGGCTAGCATTACTCGCAAGCGGCTTCTCACATAACACATGCAAACCTGCATCGAGTGCTGCCATGGTGGCTGGATAATGAGTATCATCGGGTGTTACCACCAGAACGGCATCGAGGTTTGCATTCGCGATCATGTCGCGATAATCACTAAATACGCGGGCAATTCCATATTTCGCGGCAAGCTCCTCGGCTGGCTCACGTGTACGCCCACAAATCGCAACAATCTCAGCCTGCGGGTGGCTCTTCAGGCTTGGCAAATGGAGGAGATCAGCCCACCAGCTGGTTCCAATAACGCCAACACGTACCGTTTTTTCCATTCAGAACCTCCTAGCAATCTGCTTTTAACGCAAAGACGCAAAGACGCAAAGACGCAGAACATAAAATAGCCAACTGCGCCTAATATATGCTCTTATGCTTCAACGCTCAATGGTTCAATGCTCCCGTTGGTATCCATACACAATCTCGCCTGAGTGCCATTCTGGTTCAGTTGCTAATGCGGCAAGGAGGCGCCCATAGACAGCGGGAAACTCCGGGCTATCGCCATTGGCATCGTGGGTGGCCTGATCTGCCCAGATAATCGTCCAGCAATAGTCAATTTCACTATCATCTTTTGCCACGATCGACATACGCAGTACACCGGGGTTCGCCTCCAGTTCACGAATGACCTTCGTAAGAGCACTCAGTTGCTCGGTTTTGATCTGTAGTCGCCCGACGGTTCCGTACATAGTAGCCTCCCGATTTATGTGTTCGTTGTCCACACAATAGTAGCCTCGCGTTAGCTAGACGTTATAGTAATTAATGTTCTTTTGCTGGGACATTTCT
>JANLSE010000050.1:0-6006 GCA_031362265.1 Roseiflexaceae bacterium | reverse complement strand
TTATGATGACCCAATTGGAACTGGTACTCCCACCTGCGCCATCCTAATCTGGTTCACATTTGGAATTGCTGGCGCGTCGGGTGGGAGCGGTGGTGGATGGCGCGGAATGGTGCCAGTCGTTTGTCGATCTGCACTATCCTGAAGCGCTCCGGATCCTCGACTTCCCGCATGCGGCTGAATATGTGGCGGCGATTGCGCAAGCTCCGGGAGTCGACGGCCCACTCCTCAGTCCAACCAAACACGCCGAACTGCGCCACGCCCGCAAACACGACGGGCCAGACCAGGTGCTCCCCACCCTGCGGGCGGTCGTTGCAACCCAGCCGGACAACCGCGCATTGGCCACGCAGTTGGCCTATCTTGAGCAACGGGTGACCCAGATGCGGTACCCACAGTTTGTCGCTGCTGGTTGGCCGATTGGCAGCGGCATGGTCGAAAGCGCCAATAAACGGGTGGTTGAAGATCGTCTGAAAGGGGCCGGAATGCACTGGGCCGAAGCGCATGTGAACCCGCTCCTGGCGCTGCGCAATGCGGTGTGTAATGACCGGTGGGAGGAGCAGTGGCGGATTATTGCGCATGCCCAGCGCCAGCAGGTCG
Organism: Roseiflexaceae bacterium; assembly: GCA_031362265.1. Classification (GTDB taxonomy): domain Bacteria; phylum Chloroflexota; class Chloroflexia; order Chloroflexales; family Roseiflexaceae; genus JANLSE01. The sequence continues at coordinate 5,412 of JANLSE010000050.1, read as the reverse complement.
TGGCGCAGCGCCAGGAGCGGGCCGCAACCGTCAGCGGCTCCGACGACCGAACCGCGCGCGACCAGCGCGCTTGAACCAATCACGACACCACTCGCACCACCGTACCGCCCGGCTGCCACCCATCCCTGGAAACGCGCATGGAGTCATCGCCGTCAAGCCGAGCTTGCCGGTGCCGCATGATTGCAAGACTTTACGTCACACCCGGGAAGGATAAGTGGGTATCAACCGATAGAGATCCTGATGTATACTTATGAAGACGCAGTCCACTTCCGTGCAAGGTGGGCGCTTGGTATACAATCAACACGAAGGGTTACGTGATATGAACAAAAATATACCCACATGGGCACTACGGGCGGCTACATCTGAAGATCAAGGTTTTGCCAAAGAGGCGCATCGGCAAGGCAGATTGCAACTCAAGTGGCCGAATCCTAAAGCATTACGTCTCTGGGCAAAACAACACGGATGGTCAACGCCAATGTTTGCCTTTGAAGAAGCATTCATCGCTACACTACTCGAAACCAAAGAGCATTTCGAACTGGCCCTGAACACAAGTGGCATTGAGATACACCTTCCCAGACAGAATCACACGATTACGAGTGCAAGGATCCATGAACTTGATGCATTATATGAGCAACGATCTGCCTCTGGCCAACCGAATGGCTGGGGTATCCTTGTCGAGGAACTCCGAGAGATACGCCGTGTTGTAGAAGTGGGCGTAGTAGTGCATATTGAAGGCGAACAGACACTTCTGAACTGGCAGAGCTTCTACCAGTGGGCTCACGGTCGTTATCACATGCTTGAAGATGGCTACGACAAATGGATTGGTGACGACTTGTGAAACGCATCCTAATCAGAGAGTTTGAATGTCTACGATGCTTCCGATACAAAAGCAAGCGGCCTGCGTAACCGTTCAGCCCGGGGAGAGCCGTTCAGCCCGGGGGCAAGCGGCCCAACATGGCACTCAAGCCGACCAGCCGAATCGAGGCAATTTTCGGTGTCTGCATGCGGTAAACCGTCGGTGCGACCTATCAATCATCTTCGGCAGGCGGGTTAGCTTTGGCGTTCGGCGGCTTACAATCGTCCTGCAATGCACGCAATGTAAAAGGAGGGCAGATGAGCGCAATGACACCCGAAATGGAATTGCTGAAGGCTCGTCTCAAGTCAACATGGATGGCTGGTGACTATGGGCACTTTGCCAAGGAACTAGAGCCCGGTGCCCTCGAGTTTCTGGCACGACTTTCCGTAACTTCTGGTACAAGACTACTCGATGTAGGTTGTGGGGCAGGCCAAACGGCGATTCCAGCTGCGCGTGCGGGCGCTCGTGTGACTGGCGTCGACATCGCCGCGAATCTTGTCGAGCAAGCCCGAGCGCGCGCCAAGGCCGAAGGCCTCGATATCCGCTTCGATGAAGGCGACGCTGAGGCGCTCGCCTATGAAGACGGTTCATTTGATTTGGTCATCAGTCTGATTGGCGCGATGTTCGCCCCTCGTCCGGATAGAGTAGCTGCCGAACTCGTTCGCGTCTGCCGATCGGGCGGGCGTATCGTCATGGCGAACTGGACTGCAGAGGGATTCGTTGGCCAGATGTTCAAAATCATCGGCAAACACATACCTCCGCCACCCCTGATGCCCTCCCCACTTCTTTGGGGCAACGAGGCAGCTGTCCGCGAGCGACTGCGCGACGGGATTGCGAAACTGGAAATGACGAGACGTCAGTATCCATTTCACTACCCCTTCGGCCCGGCCGAAGTCGTCGAATTTTTCCGGACGTACTTTGGACCGGCGAACCGAGCCTTTGCAGCGCTTGACGCTGCTGGACAAACTACCTTGCGCGGGGAGCTTGAGCAGTTGTGGACACAGCACAATCGAGCGGCAGACGGCACAACTCGGTATGACGGCGAATATCTTGAAGTTAGCGCTATTCGCAGTTGACGAAGCGCCGCCGAACAAAGCGGTCGAACTGACCTGTGCAGGCGGCTCATCGCTGGCGTTCAGCGGTAATCGCCCATTTCGGTTCAGGAAGGCTGGCCGCTCTGGAGGTCGGCTCCCGGAGGATCGGCGGGCGGCGGTGTGATCGCCAGCGTCTGGGTCGGTGGGCGCGTATCGGGCGGGCGGTACATCCGGTCGGCGCGGCAGAGATCCGCTACGGGCGATTGGCAACCCCTCCGGCCCGATAGGGGTCGCCGCGCCGGGGTTGGTGCGCGGTCATCGACCCGCCTCGGCTCGCCGTCGGAGCCATCCCCGGTGTGGGCTGCCAGGCCGCCCGCGCGGCGTTCCCGAGCGCCGGGTCGTGACCAGCGGGCCCGTACTCGTCGTCGGCGTCCGCCAAACGCCGGCACTCAAGCCGACCAGCCGAATCGGGGACATTTTACGCGTCCTGATGCGCTCAAGCGTCGGTTCGATCCATCAACCACCTTCGGCTGGCTGGCTTAGCGCCGGCGTTAGGCGGGCTATCAATGTTACTCCAATTTCCTGTTGTGGTGCATGATACAATCCTTCTAGGATTGCTCTATTAAGGTGTTTGCGGATGGGAGTGCAACCATGGCCTACTATCTTGACCTCTTCTCGCCAGAGACCTTCGAAGCATTTTCTCGCTCCGCACAAGATGTATCTGGATTTCGTCCGCGCCAAGAAAAGACTGCTAGTCGAATTCAGATTGGCGACAAGTTGATCTGTTATATGACCAAGCTCTCGCGTTGGGTTGGGATTCTCGAGGTCGTTAGCCCGTACTTTAAGGATGATCAGCCTATCTTCGTGGCCGATGATGATCCCTTTGTAGTGCGCTTTCGAGTCAAACCAGTGGTTTGGCTAGATAAAGAGCACGCGATTCCAATTCGTGCGGATCATGTGTGGCAGAGCTTGTCGTTCACCAAAGATCACGATAAGAATTCCGCAATTTGGACTGGACGTGTGCGGTCAAGCCTGACACAAATAAATCAGCATGACGGCCAATTCCTTGAAACACTCTTCGTCGAACAATTGGCTAAAGGTCTCAGTTATCCGCTAGATGAACGAGAGCAACAAAAATTTATTACCCACACCGTGCGACGGTTGGATAAAGTGGTAGCAGTCTCTGTTCCCCAGGATACGGAATCTGAACCAACCCATGCAACGCAGGCGCTTCCAGAAACGCGGGAGTCAATCAAAATGCAAGCGTTATTAGCTGGGATTGGTGCCAAGATGGGGATGCGCCTTTGGATTCCTCGAAATGATCGAGGAGGGGTTATGGCTGAGTGGAAAAACGAGAGCTTTCCAATTCTCGATACATTGCCACTCAACTACGATGAGACGACGCTCAAAACGATTGAACAAATCGATGTGCTTTGGCTTCGTGGCCAAGCAATTGTGCGCGCGTTTGAGGTTGAGCACACAACGTCAATTTACTCGGGTATCTTGCGCATGGCTGATTTGTTAGCATTACAGCCCAATATGGAGATCAAGTTACATATCGTTGCACCATACGAACGACGCGAAAAGGTTTTTCAAGAAATCAGACGCCCAGTCTTCTCATTACTTGAGAAAGGCTCGCTGTCTGAAAGTTGTACCTTCATTTCATATGATAGTTTGCGTGAACTCGCGAAGCAGAAGCATTTAGCGCATTTATCCGATAGTGTTTTGGATGAGTATGCCGAAGACTCAGAATGAAACACAGGTGCTGAAGTTTAGTTTGCTCCTTTTCTTAGCCGCCTAACATGCCCATAAACCCGACCTGCCGAATCGGGCCGAGTCTCTAAAAATTACAGTGTGTGCTTATCCTTGGTGCGTTCTATCCAAGTGGTTCGGCAGGCTCGCTTAGCGCAGGCGTTGGACGGCAGTTCAACGTACGTAGGCCCATGATGATTGTACATCTGCGCACCAACCATCGGCCCTCAGGCTTCTGTTAGCTGCTCATTCCACACTTGGAAAGGAGGATTACTAATGCGAACATGACGAACGATGACCAGTATTGGAATCGGATTGGTAGTGCCTATCAACCACTGATGCATGTTTGGTGGCACAGCGGCAAGCCTCAGAAGCGATACGGTTCTAGATTTGGTGAGTCTGATACCGCATAATCCGAAAGAGGCCGCTACGTGCAATCAAAACAGGTGGTATCATACGCAAAATACCCCACGTTTCCATGTTACGAGGTACAGATATGTTTCGCCCCATTACCATCAGCGAGATAGCTGAAGCTGAGCACCATACCACATTTGTAAACACGAACTCGTATCTTCGTTCGTATCGTGCCTTCGTAACGTATTGTGCGTCGCGAGTACCGCTTACTGTTGATGATTTTATCATTGCAACGCACTTCAGCTATGGGTGGATGCCGACCAAACTTGACTTGTATTTCGATGACGCCGACACCGATTTGGGTGAGGTCACCAGGTTGGTCAATCAGGTACGAGCGCGTGGCACGGTGACAGCGGCGGAGTTGCACGAATTACGCGCGGTGATTAATCATTCCCTGGTTGGCACATCCAAAGTGCTGCATTTCGCTAATCCGCAGGCATTTCCTATTTGGGATACCAAGGTCTACGCATATCTGACGGGCCAACGTCCCTATGCCTATCGCGTCGAGCAGATACCAGCCTACATGGAGTATATTAGTCGCTGTGAGATGCTGTCTGCTGATTCGCTGTTTGCACCTATTCATGATTCCGTGAATACAAAACTTGGGTATCCGGTTTCAGCCTATCGCGCCCTTGAATTGATCATGTTTATGCAACAATAATCTGTTGCCCTACGCTTTTGTGAGGTGGAAAGCTAAAATCGACATACTTGTTGTGGCAGATGAAACTTTTGCTTCATGCCGTCCAACACGCCCATCAACGCCGACCTGCCGAATCGGGCCGAGTTTAAAAATCGTAGTGATGAAACAGCCTTGTCGCAATCTTCACGGTGGTTCGGCAGGCGGGTTATGGGCAGATCGTTGGACGGCAAGCCATCTCACCAAGCCATCTCACGCTGTAACACGTGATCGCTCCGCCTTGTTGTACAATGATGGCGGGCAGGAATGCCATACAGCGAACTGGAGCGTTCGATGGATTTGGTCGACGTCAGCTATCAAGGCCCAGCGATTGACGATTCACAGATCTGGCTTCGACTCCCGGATGACTACCGTTCGGTGCTCGAACAGATCAACGGGTGTATCCAATTTAAGGGTGGCTTACATATCCGCGGTGCCTGTACCGCTCCAATATGGCATTCGATTGCCGTTGTGTGGACTGGCGAGTATGCCTTGTCCAAGCTCTATCCGGCGATCACCACGGACGATATTCCGTTCGGGCAAGATGCCTTAGGCGATCAATTTATCCTCCGTGCTGGCGTTGTTCACCGCTTGTGGGCTGAGACCGGCGAGGTGGTATCACTCAGGTGTGATTTTACCGCCTTTCTGGAAGCAGCCCAGCACGATCCGATCGGGTATCT
>JANLSE010000025.1:0-21370 GCA_031362265.1 Roseiflexaceae bacterium | reverse complement strand
GCGGCTTTACGCCGCTGCGGTTCATCCCCTAACCAGCGGATGGTGGCAGTAACAACCGTATCTTCATCATCGAGCCCAATTTCAATAATACCAGTGCCGATCCTAGAACCAGATGCGGCTGGCATAGCCGGTACTGATTGTTCCTCTGATCGAAGTGTGCCTTGCGCCATTGGTGATTCCTCGATCGGCCAATGCATTATCGCAGATGAAGTGCCTTGCGCTGTTCGTGCCTGGTGTTCGGGTAGAGGAGCCGCGAGCAGGGTACGTGCCTCACGTTGCCATACCTCAATTCGATCGTGAGCCAAGCCGCTGATATCAGCGATTTGTGCTAAACGTTCTACGGTAAGCCGGGCAAATACCGCATACGAATACACACCAGCACGGTTCAGCCGTTCCTGAATCAGCGGGCCAATTCCGCGAATGCGCATAAAATCGGCTGGTGGGCCTTCATCCGGCTGTATATCCTCGCGAGTCATCTGCACTTCTGTAACCACCGAGGGTTCTGGGTCAATAGTAGGCGCGAGCTCAGTCGGTGGTTGAATCTGCGCTTCGGCCGGTTCAGCGGATGCTGTTACGAGCGGCTCAGCTGCGAGTGGTTGGAGCGCAACCCCGGCATCCCCGATAAACGCACACATCCATTGTGTGAGCGAAGCGGCTGGTAGACCAGACAACGTAATCCGCGTATCGCTCTCCTCATGGTAGGCTTGGGTCTCCCAAACCAACTGATCCGAATGCGTTGCTGAGAAGAGTGCAACACGAAAGGCAGCCCGTTCACGTAGCGGCTCAAGAGTTGGCGGCGATCCTTCGGGTATGCTGGATGGTGGTTCTGGGTTTGTGCGCCGACGTTCGCGAGCTTTGTTTTTGTTCTTCTCGCTCATTGGGATCACTTCCTTTACTGCATGCGATAATCGGCCTGGATTATCTGTACAACGAAACCATCAACATCCTGCGGGATCTTTAGATCACTTGTATCTCCAGCCCGCATATGGACTCTCAGCACAGGAGCTGCGCCTGCCTTTGGCTCGGCAAGCCCAATGTCGACCATAGTGACTGCCGGGTGGCTAAGAACCTGTGCAGCCAATTGATCACGGGCACGACGCAACCTGCTCCAAAATGTTTCTGATGTACTCATCGAACAACTTGCTCCTCAATCTGGCGTACGCGTTGTTGTTGCGTACTCACAACACGCATGGTGTGGTCAACAACAAGATCAACATGTAATGCATCCAGAACCTGCTGCATATCGAGCGCTAAACCTGTCTCTGGGTTATTGCTGCCTGCGAAGTGCAAGCCGATTGCGCGGTTACTCTCCTTCTCCATCCAACAAGAGCCTGAGTCGCCTCCGGAGCTGACATTACCTCCATTGATTGAGTTAAGGGTGACAACATGCTGGATACTGCGCATCAGGCCGCGATATGGGATGCGTGCTTCGCCATCGACACCAGTAACCAATGCCTGAGTAATACCACTGGTGCGGCCGCTCTTAATGACATGCATACCCAATTCGGCCCGCGCCACACCGGTTAGTGTGCCAAGATCAAGCTGGCGGTTAAGCATGCGCCGTGCACCTGTCAATGTGGCAAGCGCAGCATCGATATTGACATTCATTGCATGGCGGGTGAGGGTAGCGATCACATCCTTCTTTCCACCACCATCAACACGCCCTGGCTGGCAGATTGGTTGGCCAATACGCGCAAACCATTCGACAACAAGCACATGCCAATTACTCAGAATCATCTCCTGTCCAGTGGCTTGGTCGCGGACCAAGCAGCCGAGTGTACCAGCAGTGCCAAACATAGTATCCGAGATACTGATGCCGCAGCAGAGTGGATCGTGGCGACCCGTGGCAGGTGGTGTTACTGTTGAGAGCGGCTTGAAATGTGGGCGGAAATCTCCTTGAATGACATCGGTAGTAAATTCGCCAATCTGGCGTGGGATGCTCTCGGCACCAATGCTCTCTAGCTCAATCATCGAGCGCTTCTTCTGCACATGAAAGCGGAGGGTAGGATCATCGCTGGCTCCACTTGATCGGATTGGAATCCCATAATCGATCATGGTGACCTGCATATTGGGGTTATACAGGTGTTGGCGTGCTACCGAGCGCAAGGCCAGGCGCGCACGCGCATAGCGGCGGCGATCAGCATTCATAACGATTCCTTTCAAAGATTCTAAGCACCTACTTGCATCAGCGCAAAGACACAAAGCATCGGGTTGATGTTGTGTCTTTGCATCTTTGCGCCTATGCACTATCTCCGAGGGGCACTAACCCCTAGGCTAAGATTAGCGATACACATCGAAGCGAACTGGGCCTTGGTAGCGTACATGGCCACCACTGCTGAATAGTGAGGAGTCAAACTCTTCGACGATGCTAGCGTAGCCGGCAAATGGTGGGGCAAGCACGCGGCCACAACCCATAATTCGCGCGCGGATGTTGACTTCATGCAAACCTTCGGTGGCTGGCCGTAGGCGGATGATGTCGATATAGACCGCTTGGCCAGGAACGAGGTGGCGGCTCAAACTGCCACTAAATACCTTGTTCCATGTTGTGACGTTGCTGCCATCCCAGGAGATATCGTAAGGTAGGGCGAAGTTCGACAACACATCACGCGCCGATGGGCCAGGGCTTGGGTAATACTCATTCAGGTACATCACCGATGCGATATACACGGTCTCTCCGAGTCGAACAACCTGGTTCGGTGCCGGGAATGGCGCAATTGGCGACTTGTACGGCCCGATTGCGTACACATCCCACCAACGCGCTGGGCCAGCTGTCTCTGGGCGAGCTGCATCAAGCGCACTCTTTACCTGTGCCTCGATAGCAGCCTGGAGCTCTTCCATAGCAGTATCGATTGCGTCGTCCGCTTCGCTTGCCGCTGCTCGGATGGTCACTTCTCGTTCATGTGTGGCAGTCATTTAGGTCTCTCCTTCTTCTTACCGCTCGGCTGCGTCCTGTACGCCGCCGTTTCGATGGGGGAAGCATAGAAAACCACACTCACTGTCGGCTCATTCAACACTCAACGAACACTTAGGGAGCACACAAGTTTGAGCCTGTTATCCGTGAGAGACGAGAGAGTTTCAGGTGAGGAAGCGATGAGACAAGGAGACAAGGAGACAAGGAGACAAGATGATGAGGGGCAAGAAGGCGAGACGACTACATGTCAAGGCGCAGATGCGCTCCAACGCTCCAACATTCAAACGTTCCAACACTCCAACGCTTCTATGCCGCTGCGACGTATTGGCGATAGAATGTTTCCAGTTCATCGGAGGGGGTGAGACCGAGCTGGTTTTTGAGTGTATTTGAGCAGGTTTGGTATTGGCGTACCGCGAGGTGACGGAGCCCTTGCGACATGTAGCTGACAATGAGTAGCTGATGAGCGCTCTCATCGCAGGCATCAATCATAAGTGCCCGTTGACACAAAGCAATTGCGGCTGGGAAATCCTTACGCTCGACATACGAACGCGCCAATTGATGCAGCGCCTCTAAATAGTGGCTCTGGTATGCATAGCGCGAATCCTCTGTCCAGCTACTATAGCGATCCTCGGCCAGAAATTCGCCACTATAGAGATCGACAGCCACGGCGTAGGCCCGCAGCGCTTCCTCGATCCGTTCAGCGCTCAACATGGCACGTGCTTGATCGATTGCTTGTTGAAATGCATCAATATCAACCCAAAGCGAAACTGCCGGATTAAGGCGATAACAATCATCCGCAAATTGTATCAGTTGCAGATCTGGGACAGGTTGCTTGAATGTCTGGCGTAGGCAGTAGATTGCCTGATGAAGACTGCGGCGCGCCAGCTCAGGCTCAGAATCCGGCCAGAAACTTGCTGCAAGAACCTCCTTAGGAACTGGAGCAGCACGATACAGTACAAGATATTTGAAGATTTCCCGAGCACGGGCGCTCTCCCATTCCTGAATAAGCACATCATCAAAGAGCGCACGAAAATTGCCGAACATGTATACTACGAGCCCTGAACGGCGCACTTGTACTAATTCTTGAATCGGATTTGCTTGCTGTGGGACGAGCGATGGTATTTCTGCCACTAATTCCGTCTGTGATTCTGAAATTCCACCAACTTCTCTTGCCTCAACTGGTATTGCACTACTGCTGCGTTGCTCAGTCGCAACTACTGCTCCTTCACACACCATTGGCGGTTCGTCCAAGCGAGGCTGTGGTAATAGACTCATTGGTTGAGTGGATACTGAGGGCGGCGCGGCAGGTGCTTCGGGCGCAGTGGCTGTTTCCTCACTAAACAGCCATTTCCACCAATGCGATATACGCACCCGAAGAGATGCGGTACGCGCTGATGGCTCCGATAACTGAGAAGGCACGGGTAGTAAGAGATTACCAGGAAACATGATTGGAACCGTGCTAAGCAGCTCGTTATCAATGACTTGGCGGTTGCCAAATGCAAGCACACTCTCGCGTAACCATGCCTCAAGATCGCTGCGTACATGCGCGATCGACTCCTCGGCCTCCGTAGGGTCGATTTTGCCGCGTGTATGAAGCTCTTGCCAACGCAGCAATTCCTTACACAGCTGGGCTGAACGGGCTAATGGCCCGCCTGGTGGCGCCACCCCTGCGCGATCAAGCGCTATTTGTGCCTGGCTAAGAAACTCAGCGGCTCCCTGGTAATCGGCGCGACTAAGGGCTAAGAGTGCAATCTGCCACTGCACCCAGCCAATAGCAACATGGTTATCTGCAACCGATGCTGTGCGTAGTGCCGCAAGTGCACGCGCCATCGCCAGCGAAGTCGCACCCTGGTGATAATGGAGGAGCGACTGCACAATCAGCGTACGCCACACGCCATCGCCATGATCACAGAGCCGAAAGGTTGTCTCAGCTTCTGCGAGCGTCGTTAGCGCCTCATCCCATGCTGCATTACTGACCAATTCAAGTGCGCGACGATAGATTACCCAGCCTTGCTTCGTTTCAAGCTCGACCTGCACACTATATGATTCGTGGTAATTGGTTTCCGACATGCGCATACGCTCCCGCACGATACGAGTGTTGTGTTGTATCTCGTTAATCGTATGTTGTGGAGGAATTTCAATTCATCTACGATGATGCTATTATTATACGTAGGAGCACCCGGTTTTTCCGGTTTAGACCAGGTTGTTTTTGGATGAGAATTTCAGTACCTCGCTGTGCTACGATACACATGCGATTGCTGTTCAGATTATTGTGTGGGGAAGAACATTATCATGCACGCAGAATCCTCTGGGCGTTATCGGATTGGCGTTGATATTGGTGGCACCTTTACCGACCTGATCATTGTGGATCAGGAATCCGGCGCGTTTACGGTTGGCAAAACCCTTACAACAAGCGACGACCCAGCACAGGCGATTGAGACTGTGCTGCATGAGACGCTCACAGCGGCTGGGGTACCGATCACTGCGGCCTGGAATATGGTGCATGGAACAACGCTTGTCACAAATGCCATTATTGAACGCAAGGGTGATCGAACGGCACTCCTGGCAACCCAAGGCTTCCGCGATACACTCGAAATAGGCCGCGAATGCCGCTACGATTTGTATGATCTGAATATCGAACTACCGCGACCATTGGTGCCACGCTATTTGCGTTTTGGTGTCCCACAGCGAACACTGGCCGATGGCTCGACCATGCAAGAACTCGATACGGATTATGTCGAGCAACTGACGCGAGAACTGGCAAAGTCTGGTATCTCTGCAATTGCTATTGCTTTTCTGAACAGCTACGCCAACCCAACCCACGAATACGCGGCACGGGCAGCAGTATTACGTGCAGCACCACATATGCGTGTCACCCTTTCTTCGGAGGTTGCCCCTGAAATTCGCGAGTTTGATCGAACTTCGACAGCAGTTGCAAATGTATATGTCCAGGGGCGCGTTGAGCGCTACCTCTACTCACTAGAGGCACGACTCAAGCAACTTGGCTTTCAGGGAAGCTTCCTTATGATGCTCTCAAACGGCGGAATAGGCACCCTGGAAACCGCAGCACGCTTCCCGATCCGGTTACTTGAGAGTGGCCCAGCGGCTGGTGCGCTTGCTGCTGCCAGCTATGGCATTGCGTGTGATTGCCCAGATTTGCTCTCATTCGACATGGGTGGCACAACCGCCAAGTTCTGTGTTATCACCCATGGCGCGCCCGCGATTGCCACCTCATTCGAATTTGATCGTGTCTATCGCTTCCGTAAGGGCTCAGGATTACCTGCCAACATCCCAGTAGTTGAGATGGTCGAGATCGGTGCTGGGGGTGGCTCAATTGCACGCATCGATAGTCTGGGGCTCCTTAAAGTTGGCCCAGATTCAGCTGGCGCGAATCCTGGCCCAGCCTGTTACGGCCTTGGTGGCATGCAGCCAACAGTTACCGATGCTGATCTGGTGCTGGGGTATCTTGACCCGCGTTTCTTCTTGGGTGGGCGTATGCAACTCGATCTTGCGGCAGCACGTGCTGCGATTGAGTCACAGATTGCACAACCACTTGGTATCTCGATTGAGGAAGCCGCCTGGGGTATTCATCAGATTGTGAACCAGAACATGGCGAATGCCGCACGAGTGCATGTTCTTGAGCGTGGCCAGGATCCGCAGCGCTTCCCGCTGTTTGCGTTTGGCGGAGCTGGCCCAGTTCATGGCTACCGGATTGCCGAAGCACTTGGTGCACCAGCGATGATTGCGCCCTTTGGTGCAGGCATCATCAGTACTGTTGGCTTTCTTTCCGCCCCACTTGCCTTTGACTTTGTACGTTCCTGGTTAACGCCACTCGTTGGGTTGGATTGGCAACGCGCACATGGTCTCTTGGACGACATGCAAACTGAGGGCCAGGCATTACTCACACGATCGGGGGTTGCACCTAGCGAGATTCAGTATCAACGTGAGGCAGACATGCGCTATGTTGGTCAGGGGCATCAAATTCGGGTGGCCCTTCCTACTGGAATCTTAGATACTACGAGTGAACATGCAATTCATGCCGCATTTGAAGCAGAATACCAACGGTTGTATGGGCGGCTTGGGCCACCTGTGCCAATTGAAATCATGACCTGGCGGCTGACTGCTTCTGGCCCAAGGCCAACCCTCAAACTCCAGATGCAGCAGCCAACTGAAGCCGACCCAACCACAGCATATAAGGATCAGCGGCTGGCCTACTTCCCCGAATATAGTGGCTTTCATATGACACCTGTGTATGATCGCTATAGACTTAGTCCTGGCACAATTCTTCATGGCCCAGCAATTGTCGAAGAGCGCGAATCGACGGTGATTATCGGCCCGGCTGGCGTTGCACATGTTGATATGCAATGGAATGTGGTCGTCACGCGAGAGTTGGGATCAGGGGTCCTAGATCATGAGACCGAGATCACAGTTCAACCGACACCTGATTCACGACCTACGACCCCGGTTCTGCTCGAAATTATGTGGAACCGGCTACTCTCAGTTGCGAATGAGCAGCAAGTGACACTCATTCGCACCGCATTCAGTACACTTGTCCGCGAGAGTGAAGATCTGGCATGCGGGATATTTGATCGACGCGGCTTCATGATTGCGCAATCGTTGACCGGCACTCCTGGCCATATTAACGCCATGGCAACTGGGGTAAAACACTTTCTTGTGGCCTACCCAGAAGACACACTCCATCCCGGCGATGTGTTAGTAACGAACGACCCATGGCAAACCGCTGGGCAGATCAATGATTTCACAGTTGTGACACCAGTGTTTCGTGGGCAGCAGATCGTGGCGTATTTTGCCAATACATGCCATTCGCCAGATATTGGCGGGCGCATGCTTTCCGCCGAGGCACGTGAAGTCTTTGAAGAAGGGCTGCGTGTGCCAATTACCTGGCTGTTCCATGCTGGTGAGCCTAATCTGGAGTTGCTCAAAATCATTCGCGCCAATGTTCGCACACCCGAAGAGACAATTGGTGATCTCTATGCGCAAACAGCCTCAAATGCGGTTGGTGCGCGCCAGTTGCTGCGATTTATGGATGAGTTCAAACTGGATGCAATTGAACCACTTGCCGATGAAATCATCGCGCGCTCAGAAGAGGCCATGCGCTTAGCAATTCGAGCCATTCCCAATGGGCGCTATACTCATACGACGCTCAGCGATGGCTTTGAGGAGCCTATTCAGATTAGTGTGACGGTAACTGTTGAAGACGATGAGCTCTGGATCGATTTTGCTGGCTCATCACCGCAGAGTGCGCGTGGCATTAATGTTGTACTCAACTATACGCATGCCTATGCATCGTTTGCGATTAAGGCGGCAATTAGCCCTGAGGTGCCACACAACGATGGTGCGTTCCGCCCTGTGCATGTCAGCGCACCGGAGGGTAGTATTCTCAACTGCCGCGAGCCTGCGCCGGTTGCATCACGCCATATTATTGGGCATTTCCTCCCAGGCGTTATCTTCGGAGCGCTAGCACAGGCGATCCCGGCTGGCATCATGGCGGGTGGAGCTGACCCGATTTGGATTAGTGTGTGGCGTGGCACCCGGCCACAACAGCATTCACCATTTACCTTTACCCTGTTCCAATGCGGTGGAGCAGGAGCGCGTGCCACAAAGGATGGCCTGAGTGCAACTGGGTTCCCAAGTGGTGTGGCAGGTGTACCGGCTGAGGTGGTTGAATCATTGACTCCGCTGATACAGGTATGCCGTGAGCTACGCATGGATTCGGGTGGTGCAGGCCAATACCGTGGTGGGCTCGGTCAATCAACAACAATGATCAATGGGAGTGCTGCTCCTTGGAGCCTTTCAACCATGATTGATCGTGTTACCTATCCTGCATCTGGGCTACTAGGGGGCAAACCCGGCGCGATTGGAACATTCGCACGTAGCGATGGTATGCCAGCGATACCTAAGACGGTAGCACAACTCGCGCCGGATGTTGCTGTCCAACTAGATCCACCAGGTGGTGGTGGTTATGGCGACCCGCATATGCGTGAGCTCGCCGCAGTCCTCGCCGATGTTGTCGCAGGGTATGTCTCAGTAGAGGCTGCTGCCGCCGAGTATGGTGTTGTAGTAATCGATACTGGCGAGCCTGATCGCCTTGTACGTTTACCCGAAGAGTTTCGCGTTGATGATGCAGCAACGGCAACATTACGCGGCCAAACGTCGGGCTAGCAAATGCAGAGCAAAGAACCATCCATCATCGTACTAGCGAACCTTGTGTTCGCCCACATGCAGAACCAACCATCGACTAGCGTAACACCGTAGGAGCATGATTATGAGTAGTGGCCCACATCCAACCTTTCCACATCTGTTTCAGCCAATCACGCTTAATCAGATCGAACTGCGTAATCGTGTGGCAATTAGTGGCCACCTGGCGGGATGGTATATCGGTGAAGGTAGCTTGCCTAGTGATGAACTGGCTGCTTATATTCTGGAACGTGGGCGTGGCGGTGTTGGCTTATTCGTCATTGGTTCGAATGTCCCTGTACCTGGCTACGACTGGATCGAAAACATCAGTGATGCGATTATTCCACGCTATCAAGCGATTGCCAATGAGACACATTCAACCGGCATTAAAGTTTTTGCACAGCTCTGCCATCCAGGATTCTTTCCCTTACCTGGCCCACCTCGTGTAAGCCCGGTACCACGTGCACAGGCTACAATTGCGACCTCACGTGGGCCAGTGCGTGAGGCACCAACAACCGCACAGCTTCAAGATATTATCCTAGCGCATGGTGAAGCAGCAGTACGGGTTCGTAAAGGTGGGCTCGATGGTGTCGAGTTGCATGCCCATGAATTTTTCCTACACGCTCAGATGTTGAGTCCTGTATGGAATCAACGAACCGACCAGTATGGCAGTGGCTCGTCTGAAAATCGACAGCGCTTTTTAATTGAGACACTCCAAGCCATGCGCATGAGTGTTGGCCCAGATTTTGTGGTTGGAGTACGCCTCAAAGCCACCGATATGCTAGAAGGTGGCATGGATGCCGAGGAGTATTGTGAATTACTACGGCAACTTGAGCAGCTAAATCTCGTTGATTATGTCAATCTTAGCGGCGGTGACGCACATTTTCATCATGGGCCAATGCCACGCGCTGAGGGTGAATGGATCGATCTGATCCGCATGCATCGCGCTGCCACCCGCTTACCGATCATGCACGCTGGGCGGCTGAACACTGCCGAACTGGCGGAGCATGCGTTACGTGAGGGTATTATTGATATTGCGGTAATGACGAAAACTCATATTGCCGAACCGCATTTCACCCGTAAAGTCTTTGAGGGTCGCACCGAGGATATTCGTTTCTGCACACGCTGCCTACAGAGTTGCCATGGCAATCTTTGGCACATGACCTGTGTCTACAACCCACTAACCGGCCGTGAGCGCGAGTGGTCGACGCTGATACCAAGCCAGTCGGTAAAACGTGTTGTCATCATTGGTGCAGGGCCAGCTGGGATGGAGGCGGCTCTGACAGCTGCGCAACGCGGACATCAGGTTGTGGTTTTTGAACGAAGTTCGCGCATTGGCGGGCAGATCTGGACGGGCGCGGCATCCCCACTCCGCAAGCCCTGGGCACGTATTGCTGAGTTCTATCAACGCCAGGCTGCAAAAGGGATATTCGATGTGCGATTGGAAACAGCTGCAACAGTGGACAATGTTCTTGCTGAGCATCCAGATGTTGTGATTGTTGCGACCGGCTCACAGCCAATGATTATGGAGATCTCTGGTGGCCCAGCAGCGCTTACCGTACAAGCCATCGTCGCAGGTGCCGCCGATACCATGCAGCGAGTCGTGGTGTTTGACCGCGAAGGGTTAGGGCGCGCATTCGTGGCCGCCGATTATCTCTCGGCCAAAGGGGTTGAGGTATTGTTCTTGACAAGCCTTAGCAGCGTCGGGCCATCGCTTGATACACATATGCGTGATGAGTTCATTCAACAGCTTCAGGCTCGTTCTGTAACATTCGACGCAGGTGTCGCACCGGTCGCGTGGATTGGTACGGGCCAGCTCCTTATACGTGATATCCCCACTGCTGTCGAACGAGTTATCGACCACGTAGATGCAGTTGTGGCGGCGATTGGTTCAACTAGTGTGCAGGAATTGGCACATGCATTGCGCGGCCAAGTCGCGGAGTTGCATGTCATCGGCGACGCCAACCACCCACAAACGGTCGAACATGCGACATATCAGGGCGCGCGGGTAGGTCGTATGGTGTAACTATGCTGTTTGCCTTCAGTTCAACTCATCACTGGTTGGGATCTCGAACCAACTAGCCCAGAGATCAAGATCTTCTTCAGTAACCGTAAATGTACCAACTGGCAGTTCGGCGTTGCGTTTTGACAAGCGATCCCAGAGCTCTGCACGGTCGACTGCGAGGTAGCGCAACTCAACGCGCGCACCCAGTAATTCGGCCTCGGTTCGATAGCGAATCCGCTCTTCACGCGACCAGAAGCCCCATTCCAAAATCACATTATTGTCCAGCAGGAGTGCGCGTTTCGCCACTTCCCACTGGAGTGATTCAACTGGCGACCGAAGCCGATCACGTTCATCAATATTCCCAATATCGTGAAGGAGTGATGCAATCCACTCATCAGGGCAAAGCCGCAGGGCATGTTGGCTCTGTTCAATCTGCTTGGCGAGCGTTGTCTTACCAGCGCCTGGCAGGCCACAAATTAGGTAGAGTGTTGGCATGGTTAATACGATCCTAATAATGAGGATGGCATGTATTATAAGCCAAAACAGCATGTTCGCCTGTAGATATGCTAGAATCCTCTCGAGGCTGTGCTATTCGTTCTAGACGATACTATACGTAATTGCAGCGACATAATTTGAGTGTCGTTCTCATAGGTGAAAGGTGATTCTATGGATATTGAAGCACTATTGGAGAGCATCCCTACACCGAGCGCCACTGATATGGCTAACCTACGACAGAGAGCGCGACGCTATACACTTGTATTTCTGCGCAAAGGCCCAGCGTCACGCGAGGACGAAGCCCAGAATGAGCGACTTCAGCTCGCACATTTGCAATACCTGACAAAACTTCAACTGTTGGGCAAATTGGCATTAAATGGCCCAACGTTGGTGGAGCATGATATTCTTGGTGTGAGCATATATGCCACCGACCTTGCAGAAGCACGTACCCTGGCCGAGGCCGATCCAAAGGTACAGACTGGATACTTGGCTGTGGAAGCAATTCCATGGATGGCGGTGCCAGATGCGCAACACTAATACCAACTCGCGTTCTCGGGTCTCTCTTCACCACAGCGGGTACCCTTTGGGTGCAGTGACGCAAAGAGTACACTCGTATGCCCAAACGCTATGTCTCTGTGTCTCTGTGGTCAAGCTATCTTTCTGGATGCAGCTTGATATCGCCAACCAGAAAAATCACCATTCCATCCGATGATGCGACCGGTTCAGTATTTCGCAACTGTTGATAGAATGCCGTCATGGACGCGACATGAAAAGGATATAAAATGCAGATCACCGATGTACGTCTTTTTGAGCTGCATGGCCCTTGGACTGGGCCAACCTTTCCGCCAGGCGACCGTCAGGCGCAACCACTCGACCTGTACCCCGAGTTCAACCAGCGTGAAACATCAACAGATGTGCCGCAGAGCATACGCGCCACCTATGTCGAGATCCTAACCGACTCAGACATCACTGGCCTGTTTGGGCCGATTGAGTCACCACAGGTATTCATCATTAAGCAGATGCTGCGTCCATTTCTCATCGGGCGCGACCCGCTAGCGACCGAGCTACTACTCGATCAAATGATTCGCATGCATCGGCATGGGCGCTCGGGCATGTTTATGACTGCCGTCAGCGCGATCGATTGTGCTCTCTGGGATCTGAAGGGTAAGGCCTGGGGCCAACCAGTATATCGATTACTTGGTGGCCCCACACGCCCGACCGTGCCAGCATATGCCAGCTTACTTGGCTTCTCGACCGAGCCAGAAGCTGCAGCCGAACTGGCACGCTCCTACCAAGCGCAAGGCTTCACCGCACAGAAGTGGTTCTTCCGCCATGGCCCAGGTGATGGGAGCGCAGGTCTCGAACGTAATCTGGCGTTGGCAGAAGCACTACGCGCAGCATTGGGTTCACATTATCGGCTGATGTTCGATGCCTTCATGGGCTGGGATCTCCCTTATGCAATCGAAATGGTACGCGCCCTGGCACCACTACATCCAACTTGGATGGAAGAGCCAGTTCCACCTGAGCGCGTCGGTACGCTACGCCAGATCCGGCAAGCGGCTGGAGTCCCAATCGCTACCGGTGAACATGTCTATACACGCTGGCAAGTCAAGGAATTGTTGGTCGGTGAGGCAGTAGATGTTGTACAGGTCGACCCTGACTGGACTGGCGGTATTAGTGAACTCGTAAAGATCTGCGCACTTGCTTCAGCATTTGATGTGCCTGTTATTGCGCATGGTCATTCGCTACTGCCTGCTCTCCATGTCGCCGCAGCTCAATCGCCCCAAACGGTGCCAATGGTCGAATACCTCGTGCGCTATCAGGAGCATAAGCAGTTCTTCCACACGCCAATCTACCGGCCTATGAATGGTAGCATGCAACTGCCTGAACTACCTGGGCTGGGAATGATACTGGACGAGGCAAAGATCAAGGCGCGCGAGGAGCTATGACATTGCATATTCCCAGCAAAACTGCTACGATCCTCACACCAGAAACCGCTTGTCTGTAAGGATGTGCGTCTATGAATACAGAAAGAAATAGTGCGTATTCTATCCAAGAATACTTGACTCGCGAGCGAGCAAACACTGACCGTCACGAGTATATTGCTGGCGCGATATATGCAATGGCGGGTGGGAGCGAACAACATAACATTATCGTGGGCAACGTCTATGCGAGTTTGCATGCACAGTTACGTCGTCGCCAGTGTACTATTTATCCCAGTGATATGCGTGTATTCATTCCAAAGATTCCCCGCTATACCTATCCTGATATTAGCATTGTATGCGGCCCAGCACAATTTGAAGATGGCAAGCGTGACATATTACTCAATCCAACAATTATTATTGAAGTACTCTCACCATCAACTGAAAAATATGATCGTGGTACCAAGTTCAAACACTACTGGTCGCTGCCATCAGTGCAAGAGTATATCTTGATCGACCAGGAAACATACCGGCTTGAGCGCTTTGCCCGTCATCCAGATGAACCGCAAATCTATTTATTTGAAGTCTATACCGACCCGCAAGACCAGATCTCCCTTAGCGCAATTCAATGCACCTTGCTGCTTGCAGACATCTATGAAAAGGTCGTCTTTGAGGATGCTACCCTGGAGCCGCGCTAGCGTGGTGGCCCCTGGCGAACCCGAGCACGCATTATTTCGGTAGCCTCTGGAGTCCATTGATCCTCCCAACTAATGCCATAGCTCCAGGGCGAGACATTTTCCACCCACCAGGTACAACCAGCTGCGGCATATTGCGCAACAAGCGCTGCCGCAGCAGGATCGTTCCCCTTCGTTACACCACCAGCAACCGCATCAAAGGGTGCCTGGTCTGTACGATATTGCTCGATATAGGCAAATATCTCTCCCCATTCAGCCGGTGTAATTGAGCCACCCAACTTACCTGGAAAGTAGCCATCCCATCTGGCAGCGCGACGCACGGGTGGTTTATTTGGCCACCATCCACCAACCCAAATTGGGATGCGTGGCTGCTGAATTGGGGTCGGAAGAAATCGCATTTCCTGAAGTTGATAATGTTTGCCACTAAAGCTGTATGGCTTACCGCTCCATAAGCCTGCAAGAATCTGGAGGCTCTCGTCCAGCATCTCCGCGCGCAGCTTTGCATCCGTCTCCTCACCAAAATCACCAAATTCCCATTGTACTGGGTCGCCGATCCCGACACCAAGCGTCATACGGCCATGTGAAAGGAGATCAAGGGTCATCGCTTCGCGAGCAACTTTCCATGGTCGCCGCCGTGGCATTGGCGTGAGCAGTGTACCAATACGCATCTTCTGGGTGCGCATTGCAACGGCAGCAAGGCCAACCCATGGATCGAGCATCGGATGCCAGCTTGGATCAAACACCATATGATCCCAGATGAAGAAGCCATCCCATCCAACCTGCTCGGCCTCGTAAGCAAGCTCAGATAACGCATTCGGATCGGCAAAATCACCAAAGGCAGGAAGGTTAACAGCGTAACGCATACAAACTCCTCGAATCTGAACTGCTAGTGAACACTACGCTTATGCCCTATTTGTCCGCGAGAACTGGACGCTATATTACTACACAGAGACAGGGGACAAAGAGTTGGCAAATGCCAATTCCATGTCCCCTGTCTCGAATATCAGTGTCAATGGTTCCGCAGAACCTGCGTAACATTCTTCCTAGAATGGCAGATCTTCATCACCCTCGACAGCTTGCGGAATATTCCGCGATGTACCACGGCTAGGAGCGGCTGGTCGGCTCGACGCCCCACCGCCACCATTTGTACGCGCTGGTGGTGTACTCGCGGTTGGTGCTTATGGACGATGGGTTGGTGCTGGTGCTGGAGCATCTTCGGGATGCTCCTGAACCTCATATCCATCAGCAGCACCACGATCGGTGCGCGCCGAGAGGATAATCATGTCCTGTGCAACAACCTCGGTCTTATAGCGTTTCTCACCAGTTGCTTTATCATCCCAACTACGTGTCTGCAGGCGGCCTTCAACATACACCCGTGTACCTTTCGTCAGGTATTGGTTGCAAATCTCGGCAAGCTTATCCCACGCTACAACCGAAAACCATTCCGTATCATCGTGCTGGTTACCATCGGCCGACTTCCACGTTCGCCCTGATGCGACACGAAATGTCGTCACTGGGCTACCCTGTGGAGTGAAGCGCATCTCGGGATCAGCGCCAAGATGGCCCGTCAGCATCGCCTTGTTCAGATCCTTGGCCATTGTTGTAACTCCTCGTGTTTACGCGTACTTCTTCGTCCCCTGGCCTGGTGTACGCTCTTCGGCTAGGGTACTCTAAACATGAGAAATAGTAGCATATATGTTTCAAGTTGTCAAGATTCATTCAAGCACTGAATCCCCGATCTGCTGCGGTTCAGCGCCGAAAACTGGCAAGCATATACCATCCAGCATGGTCAAGTGTCTGTAACAATCAGTATATTCTGGAGACAGATCTGCTATCATCCACTGGAATAGCGGGTACGAGGAGGAGTAAATGGCAGCACAGGAAACAACGGAACAGCAGCGCCTGGCACAGGCAGATTCTGGCGCTGCAAGCTGGAAGCGCTGGGGGCCATATCTTAGCGAACGCGCCTGGGGAACAGTACGCGAAGATTACAGCCCAGTTGGCACGGCGTGGGGGTATTTTCCACATGAACACGCCCGTTCACGCGCATACCGCTGGAACGAGGATGGCTTAGCCGGAATATGCGACAATCATCAGTTTCTATGTTTTGCTGTGGCACTATGGAATGAGCAAGATCCGATTCTCAAAGAGCGCCTTTTTGGTCTTACTGGCGAAGAGGGCAACCATGGCGAGGATGTCAAAGAGTATTATTTTTATCTGGACTCAACCCCCACACATTCATTCATGCGGCTGCTCTACAAATACCCACAGGCGGCATTCCCATATGCTGATCTGATTGAAGCTAATCGGCAACGTGGGCGGACGGACAGGGAATATGAGTTGGTTGATACAGGGATCTTCGCTGAGAATCGCTATTTTGATGTCGTGGTTGAGTATGCGAAGGTCACCCCAACCGATATCCTCATCCGAATCAGCGCAACAAACCGTGGGCCAGATCCAGCACCATTGCATTTGATACCAACCCTCTGGTTTCGCAACACATGGAGCTGGGGTGAGCACCATGATGGCGTCGCTATGCGCCCAAGCCTGAGCCACACCACGATTATTCCCAACCAAATAACCGCACAGCATCCACACTTAGGAACCTACAGCCTTAGTTGTGATACACCTTCTGAAGCATTATTCACAGAAAACAATACCAACAATTTGCGTTTGTATGGCACAGCGAATCCTGGCACCTATGCAAAGGATGGCATCAATGACGCGATTGTGGCTGGCCGCCGTGATCGCGTCAATCCCGCTGGGGTTGGCACCAAAGCAGTATTTCACGATACGCGCACAATTGCCGCCGGTGAAACAGCGATTCTCCGGCTGAGGTTATCTGCCAGCGAAACCGATCAGGCAGCCGAAGGGGGTCAAGCGCCATTCAGTGATTTCGACAGATTGTTTACTGAGCGCCAGCAGGAAGCCGATGCCTATTATGCCGCACTCCAACCAACAACACTCAGCGCCGATGAGCGTTTAGTTCAGCGCCAAGCGTATGCTGGAATGTTATGGTCTAAACAGTTCTATTATTATGATGTCGCTGAGTGGTTACGCGGTGATCCCGCGCAGCCGCCACCACCAGCAGAGCGCCGTAATGGGCGTAATCGTGAATGGGAGCACTTCAATACTGCCGATATCATCTCCATGCCAGATAAATGGGAATACCCTTGGTTTGCCGCCTGGGATCTTGCGTTTCATTGTATTCCACTTGCCATACTCGATTCGGAGTTTGCCAAACGACAGCTCATGTTGCTTGGTCGCGAGTGGCTTCAGCATCCAAATGGCCAGATTCCAGCCTATGAGTGGAACTTTAGCGATGTGAACCCACCTGTGTTGGCATGGGCCGTCTGGCGGGTTTACAAAATCGAGCAAAAACAGCGCGGCCATGGTGATTTGCTTTTCCTGGAGCGTATGTTCCACAAGCTCATGCTCAATTTCACATGGTGGGTTAATCGCAAGGATGCGGAGGGGAACAATATCTTCCAAGGCGGCTTTCTGGGCCTCGACAATATTGGGGTGTTCGACCGCAGCCAACCATTACCAACCGGCGGGCATTTAGAACAGAGCGATGGAACCAGCTGGATGGGCATGTTCTGCTTGAATATGCTTACGATTGCCCTGGAACTGGCAACCGAACGCAAAGCCTATGAAGATATCTCGACTAAGTTCTTTGAACATTTCCTGTATATTGCTGATGCCATGAATAATATCGCTGGTTTGGGGATTGAGCTTTGGGATGAGCAAGATACGTTCTTCTATGACGTATTGCACACATCAGATGGCTCTAATCTGCCACTCAAAATCCGTTCAATGGTTGGCCTGACTCCCCTGTTTGCTGTCACAACAATTGAACCTACCCTGCTTGAGCAAGTGCCAAGCTTCAAGGCACGGCTCGAGTGGTTTCTCGAACATCGGCCAGCGCTGGCACAGCTTGTCTCGCGTTGGCATGAGCCTGGCAAAGGCGAACGGCGCCTGCTGGCGTTGTGCCGTGGCCATCGGATGAAGTGCCTGTTACGCCGTATGCTTGATGAAACCGAGTTTCTTTCGGATTATGGCATTCGCGCACTTTCGCGATTCCATGACGATCATCCTTATGATGCACAGGTCAATGGCACCAATTATCGGGTCGCATACCTACCTGCCGAATCGGATAGTGGCCTATTTGGTGGCAACTCCAATTGGCGCGGGCCGATCTGGTTTCCGGTGAATTATCTCTTGATCGAATCGCTGCAGCAGTTCCATCATTACTATGGTGATGATTTTCGCGTTGAGTGCCCGACCAACTCAGGCAACTACCTCACACTCAGTGAGATCGCAGATGAGATTTCGCGGCGACTCATGCGGATTTTCTTGCGTGACAGTGATGGCCGCCGCGCGGTTTTTGGTGGGCAGGAATACTTCCAACACGATCCAAACTGGCGCGATAATGTCCCATTCTATGAATACTTCCATGGCGATAATGGTGCTGGGTTGGGTGCAAGCCACCAAACTGGCTGGACGGGCTTGGTCGCTAAGTTAATCCAACAACAAGGTGAACATCGCACCTAATACCAAGCTGCGTCCAAACAGATAGCTCAACTCGTGCATACCTTCACCACAGAGGCACAGAGACACAGAGTTTAGTACAGATACACCTTGTGCCTGATGCAGAATAGACTCATCTATGTCATACTCAACTATAGTGATTGCCTAGGCACATCAGGCATTTTGTTGCGGCGAAACGCCATGATGATCTTGGTCTAGGCAGTCCACCAATGCTAGTTGAGGGATATGATGTCAGAGGAAATAGAAATACAGCTTGATCGAGAGACGCTTGAGCGCGAAAGCGATCTGACTTTTTTCGTCGCGGGTGGCCCAGGCGGGCAGCATCGCAATAAAGTTGCCACAGGGGTGCGGCTTGTGCATCGCCCAAGTGGGTTTGTTGTTACTGCCACGGAGCGCCGCTCACAGACGGCCAATCGCGACATGGCATTTGCGCGGCTTGCCGATCGCTTACAGGCTGCCAGTGTTATACCAACACCACGTGTAACTACACGCCCGAGCCGCGCCAAACGGCAGCGCCGCCTTGCCGAAAAGCAGCAGCGCGCAAGCATTAAACAGGCTCGTCGGCCAATTCGGGATGAGTGATCAGCAATAGACGATGCCTCCACACTCACGCAATATGTATACCCAACTAGGTAAGCCCTCCACTGGATTCCAGCGGAGGGCTTGTTTTTAGGCACCAATAGTTATGCTCACCAAAGCTGATTGGGCAGTGCTGAGGCCGATAATCCGCTTAATGGCACGGCATTTCAGCAGGCATCATTTTTGCGGATCGCTTTGCGCTCCGAGCATCCCAATTGTAGCGGGAAACCCAAGCCATACAGGTATTACTTATGTGGCAACTCGCCTTCAAGAGTTGCTATCAGATTCGATAACAGACCGATATGTTCAACTGCATAGAATCCAGGTTGATCAGGCGCAGGTTGTTCGGCAGCTTCATGTGCCCATGTCTGATGATAGGGGATATAAACGGCGCTTGCACCTAATGCAAGTACCGGTAGAATATCGGATCGCAGTGAGTTGCCAACCATGAGGAACCGTTCGGGCGCAAAACCATAGTGTTGCAGAATCGCCGTATAGCTCGCCTCACTTTTGTCGCTTACGATTTCGATTTGCCTGAAGAACTGCACAAGCCCAGAACGGACAACTTTTTGCTCCTGATCATGCAGATCGCCTTTGGTGATCACCATTAACACATGCGATTTCGCCAATTCTGCCAATGCCTCCGCGACATGTTCAAACAGAACAACATCCTCTGCAAGCATGGATTTCGCGATGTTAATAATGATCTGGATATCACTACCCGCGATACGGCCTTCGGTTAGTTCTACCGCAGTTTCAATCATGGAGAGCGCAAAGCCCTTGATCCCATAGCCAAAATGCTGCAAATTACGCATTTCGGTTTGATACAAGCGCTGGTCAATCCATTCTGGGCTATGGTACTGGGCCAGTAGGCTGCGAAAGGCTGCTTGCGCCTTGGTGTATAGAATTTCATTATGCCAAAGCGTATCATCGGCATCAAAGGCAATTATCTCAAAGCGTGGCATGGGTGTACCCTCAAGCTACAATACGTGCTCTCTACACGCCGCTCCTATAAGATTGAGTGTATGTATCCTAAGCGATCGCACTATGAACCTGCCGATTGTACCACCGCCAAGCTGTGTTGAAGCAATACCAATCTGTTGCTTATCAGCCAATAGATGTTCGGTTGATCTAAGCAGCATGGCGTGGTGGGCCACAATCCGTGGGAATAACTACCCGATTGCATAAGACAGATTCAGATTAGTGTAAGCGCCATTGCAGGTACACCTGGCGAGAGCCGTACATTTACCTTCGCGGTTAAGGGCGATCATCCAGGCCCATGGAGGAATTACGCAATGCTCACCAGCAACCTGTTCGATGGCATCAACACGGTGGGCTTCTCGGGAACAACAACTCCGTAATACGAGTTGAACAGTAGTGTCGGAACGCGTGGCCGGGCGAGTATCTCGCTCGGCCACACTTACATTCATTTGCTTAGATCGCCACCTGGGCGATCGCTCTTCTGTACTGCTTGGGTACAAAGAAATGGATCACGTCCATTGCCACTATGATAATTATAGGCTTGGCCATCCACCCGTAATTGTAGGAACATCCCATCAACTTGTACTTGCTTATAGGCCATACCTGGCTGTGGGCAACCCATCCCAGGATCCGGCCAAGTAACTGATCGTACTTCAAGAACTTCTATGCGTGCAATGTCGACGCCAAGTCGTTGACTAAGATCTGTAGTTGCAACCGTAATAATACGGTGGATGCCAGTATCATATGGTGGTATGATCGCGACACCACCAATATCAGAAGCCACTACAGCTGGTTCAACCGAAAGATTGGCCGTTGCCACTATGAATGTTGGTGTCACACGTGGTTGCGAAGCATCCTGATCATTGGGTGTTGGCACAAGCTCCTCCTTGGTTGGTTGTACAATTGGCACCGCCGCTGTTGGCACTGAGTTGCCCGAATCAGAAGTGCCACAGCCACAAAGCAAAAGAGCAAGCAGCGTAGTCATAAGCATGAAGCGCATTGGTGTCCTCCTCCACAGGCAATTGTAAGAATC
>JANLSE010000669.1:0-2114 GCA_031362265.1 Roseiflexaceae bacterium | reverse complement strand
CTCAAGAGTGCCTAACTGAGACAATAACTCAGATGCAACACACTTGGATGTTGTATCGGATCCATATTCCCCCTGGCTGCAATAGCAGCATGGCGCAGAGGCTGCTATAATTTCGTGTGTAGCCCGTATCGTGGAGGCGACCCATGACCGATGAGACCGCAACCAATCCATTGCGGATTGGCCTTCGTATGCATCGCACACCAGAGCCATGTGCGGTGGTTATTTTTGGCGCAACTGGCGATCTAACGCATCGTAAGCTTGTGCCAGCGCTCTACAATCTACAGCGTGAACGGCTTCTACCACCAGGATTTAGTGTGATTGGCGCGGCGCGGCGTGATTGGACAGATGATTTCTTCCGGCAGGGTTTGCGTGAAGATACGCAAAAGTATTCACGCAGTGGATTACAGGACGATCTGTGGGAAACGTTTGCCGAAGGCATCTCGTATGTGCGTGTGCCATTCGAAGATCCTGCTGGCTATCAGGCACTTGCCGAGCGGTTGTCTGCGATTGATGCCCAACGTGGCACCGCTGGTAATCGCCTCTTTTACTTGGCTACCCCGCCTGAGTCGTATGCAACGATTATTCAACAGATCGGCGCGGCTGGGCTGGCACGGCCAGTTGCTGGCAGTTGGGTGCGCATTATTGTTGAAAAACCATTTGGGCGCGATCTGACCAGCGCACGCGCCCTTGATGCCGAGCTGCATCAAGTATTTGATGAATCTCAGGTGTATCGTATTGATCACTACTTGGGGAAAGAAACCGTTCAGAACATCCTGGTGTTTCGCTTTGCGAACGGTATCTTTGAGCCACTCTGGAACCATCGTTATATCGATCATGTACAGATCACGGTCGCCGAAAGTGTTGGTGTGGAAGGCCGTGGCGGTTATTATGAACACGCCGGCGCGCTACGTGATATGGTGCAGAACCATCTTATGCAGTTGATGACCCTAACCGCGATGGAGCCACCCGCTGGCTATCGTGCAGAAGCGGTACGCGATGAGAAGGTCAAGGTGCTCCGCTCTGTACGCCCGATCCCCGCTGAGCAGGTTCTTGAATCTACGGTACGTGGGCAGTATGGTGCGGGAATCTCCGTAGGCAACCCGGTGCCAGGGTATCGTGAGGAACCGGGCGTCGCAGCCACATCCGCAACCGAGAGCTTTGTAGCACTACGCTTCTTTATCGACAATTGGCGTTGGGCTGGGGTGCCGTTCTTCTTACGAACCGCTAAGCGCATGCCCAAACGGGTAAGCGAGATCGCCATTCAATTCCGGCAGGTGCCACTGATGCTGTTCGACAATGGGCCGCTGAATGATATCGACCCGAATGTCCTGGCAATGAAAATTCAGCCAGATGAAGGTATCTCACTGCGCTTCAGCTCAAAAGTGCCAGGCCAATCCAACCAGATTCGCCCCGTGACCATGGACTTTCGCTACAATAGCTCATTTGGTGTCGAATCGCCCGAGGCGTATGAGCGGCTGCTGCTAGATGCGCTACTGGGCGACTCAACACTCTTTACGCGTAGCGACGAAGTCGCGGCATCATGGACATTGATTACACCACTGCATGAGGGTTGGGAAGCTGCTCCACCGCCTGAATTCCCAAATTATGAAGCGGGATCATGGGGGCCAAAAGCAGCTGATGAACTGCTCGGAGCAGGGCGGAGTTGGCGCAGGCTGTGAAGAAGCATTGGAACGTTGGAACGTTGAAACGAAATCAAACAAGCCCTTCGCGCCTTTGCGTTTTTGCGTTCTGCATTCTTGCATTTTTCACCACAGAGACACAGAGATACAGAGGTTAGTTATTCCTTCGCGCCTTTGCGCCTTTGCGTTAAGATTTCCTTGTCTCCTTGTCTCCTTGTCTCCTTGTCTTAATTCCAGCTCATATGCTTCGATGTTTCGATGTTTCGATGCTCAGAAAGAGGATTCCTATGATAACCCCTACACTGCTTGGGGCTCAAACACAGATCGATATTCGTGCCATTGAGCATGAATTAAATGAATTGTGGAAGAGTGCGGCGCATGGCGAGGATGATCAGGTTGGGGCAGTAACGCGTGCTTGCACACTGAATCTGATTGCCGTGAGCTATGGCGTTACTGCTGAGCAGGCCGTGACTG
>JANLSE010000688.1:0-26332 GCA_031362265.1 Roseiflexaceae bacterium | reverse complement strand
GCCAGCGATGCCAACCGTGCCACGCGAGCCACTTAGGGTATTTTTACGCGGGATTCTGCCGCTGCTCGATCAGAACAGGGACTTTCGTGGCTACTTAATCACAAGAGCTGCAATTGCCCTGGGGCTCTTAGGGCATAATTTTCTGACAGCGGCAGCACTAGAACGTTTTAATTTGCCAAATGCGGCGATTGCTCCCTTTACAGCGGCACTGCTGGCCTCACAAGCAGTAGCGGATCTTGTGTTTGGATGGCTTGCCGACCGTTGGGGCCATAAGCAGGTATTTGAACTTTCAACAGGTATTGGCCTCTTGGCGCTTGTTCTTGCCATCTTCGCGCCAACATCCGATTGGTTTTTGCTCATTTTTGTCTTGGTTGGTGCTGCACAAGCAGGGTATGTGTTGACCGGATTTACACTCGTTTTTAGTTATAGTAAACCAACCGAGCGGCCAGCCTATATTGGCCTTGCGAATATTGCGATCGCCCCGGTTGCAATTATCGGCCCACTGACAGCTGGCTGGTTAGCTGAGTTTGCTGGCTATAATATGTTGTTTGCATGTCTCATTCTTGTTGGCTTGATCGGTTTGGCAGCCCTACACTGGCGTGTAGTCGCGCCACCAGCGCAAAGCCATGCGGTGAAAGTAGATGCATGAAACTAGATACGCATTGAAGCATAAAGGAGATTTGGTATGTCATACACTCCATTACTTGGTAAGATCGCGCTTGTTACTGGGGCGGCACGTGGCCTTGGGCGTGCATATGCATTGCGCTTGGCGAAATTGGGCGCGGATGTTGTGATCAACGATGTCGATTTACATGCTGCACAACAGTATAACGAAGCACTAGCAGCAGGCGCAGCTACGGTTAGTGATGAAATTGTCCAACTTGGCCGCCGCTCGTTTGGGGTTGTTGCCGATGTGACCGATGCCGAGGCGGTACAGGATATGGTTGGCCAGATCAAGGATCGCTATGGACGGCTGGATATTCTGGTAAATAATGCTGGTGGGCAGCTTGCGCCAAATGAACGCAGCTATGCCGGATCTATGCCGCGCGAGGATTATGAATGGATCATGGGGATCAACCTGACTGGCACAATTTATTGCTGTCAGGCAGTTGCGCCAATTATGAAAGAGCAACACAGCGGCAAAATCGTCAATGTTGGGTCACAAGCGGGCTTACGCGCTTCGGCAGAGGGCAATGGGTTCTTTGCACACTATAGTATTGCCAAGGCCGGGATACATCAATATACACGGGTACTGGCAGCGGAGATGGGGCCATTTGGTGTGAATGTTAATTGTATTGCACCAGGCCTGGTGCTCTCATCACGTGCAATCGCCGGTGGGCGCAATTCCGAGGAGAGCCGTGCCAGGAGTGAGCCAACCATCGCACTACGGCGGCTAGGAATGCCAGAGGATTGTGCCAAAGTGGTTGAGTTTCTATGTACCGATCTGTCCGACTATGTCACTGGCCAGATCATTGTCATTGATGGTGGCATCAATATGTTTTAGGGTAAAATTAAACGCATGGAATATACACGCTTGCGGATGTAGCACTTGTGTGTTACTATGAGCATAACAAATATTGAGGATAATGAGATATAAGGGATGAATGGCAGATGAGGACAGCATTTGCTCAATACAAAGCCGATGCACACAATTGGATCACATTGGCAAGTGGCGAATTTTATCCGGATATTCTTGTGGATGCATGTCTATTGTATGCACCTGTACTAGAGATGTTTGGCCGTCTCGTTCGTACGTCAGAGTCGTCTGAGCGTTTGTTTATGCAAATTGCCGAGATTCATGAGAGTTGGATGCGTATCCAACTCTCGCGTGTTTTCAAACGATATGTGAGTCCTAGTACACCGGTTGAAATGCTCAAGAAGAAATCCCAGGCAGTGCAGATCTGTACCAATTATCGCGATGATTTCCGCCCTATCCACGAGGTACAGGCCGCATTCTCAAGCCGTCCGATACCTGATGAGCCATTATGCGCCTTACTTTGGGAATACAAGGATCGAGGTAAGAAAGGCTACGATTTAACGGAGCGATTCTTTGAATTGTTTCGATCTCGCTTCCCTGGCCTTTCGCTGATTGGTCCAGAACGAGCTGGCCGCGATGTATTGCTTGGCGACGTATTCAGTGAGTACCCTAATCCGAAGCGACCAGTGGATTTTGTGATTTATGATAGAGATAAGACGGTCATTTTGGCCGTTGGTTTAGCACGTTATGACTCTGATCGGGGCGGAGCGCAAGAAGACGACCGTACTGGAGGATATCGTGATTGTGCTCGTGAGATTCTTAGCTATGCAGCCGAGCGCCATTTACCTACGAAAGTAATCTTCCTCAACGATGGCCCAGGTTTGTTATTAGGATCCATGTGGAACGACTATGCTGCGATTGAGGATTTGTGGAATGGTATGGTTATGGTGACAACCATGAGATGAGAATGGTGCCGGAACGAATGAATGAAGTTTGGTTGCGTTTAGGGGAGTGATGAGTCATGGCAACAGGAAACCCCAAAAGCACATGGACAACGCAGGCAGCAATTGATGCTTCCGAAGAGATTGAATCAGCTGGAGTTACACTTAATTATAGTGGTAAGAAGTCCATTCAAGAGATACTAGAGACAACCCCATGTAGTATTATGCCAATCTGGGCTAACCGTTCTGATTCGCCGAATCGTCTCTATTATGGTGATAACCTAACGTTACTCGCTTCGCTCATGCATGATGAGACTGTCAAAGGAAAGGTCAAACTCATCTATATTGATCCACCTTTTGCGACAAATAGCGTTTTTCATTCCCGCGATCAGACCGACGCATACCAAGATATTCTGGTAAGCTCATCGTTTATCGAATTTATTCGTAGGCGAATCATCCTACTCAGAGAAATGTTATCAGAAGATGGATCTATATATATTCATCTTGATGAGAATATGGCTTTCTATGTGAAAATAATTATGGACGAGGTATTTGGTATTCGGAATTTTAGAAATTGGATTACGAGACGTAAGTGTAGCCATAAAAACTACACAAAAAAAATGTATGGCAATATATCTGACTATATTCTTTTTTATACAAAATCCGATCAATATATTTGGAATCGCCCGGTCGAGGCCTGGACATCGGAGCGAGCAATCAAAGAGTATACATATGTCGAAGATGGCACAGGCCGTAGGTATAAGAAGGTTCCAATACATGCGCCCGGCACAAGAAATGGAGAGACTGGGAAACCTTGGCGTGGAATACCCCCCCCACCTGGAAAGCATTGGCAGTATTTGCCAAAGACGCTTGAAGAAATGGATATGCGTGGTGAAATATATTGGTCGTCGTCAGGTAATCCACGGCGCAAGATTTATTTAGATGAGAGTGAAGGTGTTGCTGTTCAGGATATCTGGTTCAACTTTCGAGATACCAGAAATCAGAACGTGCAGACCACAGGATACCCTACTGAAAAGAATCCGCAACTCCTTGAAAGGATTATCCAAGCATCCTCAAATCCTGGCGATCTTGTGCTAGATAGCTTTTGCGGATCTGGCACTACCCTCGCAGTTGCAGATATGTTGGGTCGTCGCTGGATCGGGATGGATAATAGCAGTGAAGCAATCAGCGCAACCTTGCGGCGATTTGTTTTTGGTACAGAACGGATCGGCGATTTCGTTCAGCATAATCCCGAGTTTTCGATCACAAATAATACGGCGGAATTTCAGTTGGGGTTATTTGCAGAAGAAATGTCACTTC
This sequence comes from Roseiflexaceae bacterium, assembly GCA_031362265.1. Lineage (GTDB taxonomy): Bacteria > Chloroflexota > Chloroflexia > Chloroflexales > Roseiflexaceae > JANLSE01. The sequence goes on along the minus strand of JANLSE010000688.1, from coordinate 22,594 downwards.
ATAAGAGTACCGAGGATCGTCAGATTGTAGATTTTGCACTCTACCGTGAGAGTTCTACTGATATAGCCAATGTGGATAAATGGCAGCACCTCCTCTCAAAACAAATTAATCCAGCATCAATGAGCGATGGATAATACCAGTGGCGGTAGGAAGTCCTGGCTTATTGCAGAACCGGTACGGGTGGGAACAAGGTGGTAATATTACCTTGGCTAGATATGATGGCCGTCCCCATGGGTACAAAGTATGCCATTTGGGGCACATCACCTTGCCGATCAGGTATTGAAAAGTTGTATCCTTGCCGCCGTCGAGGCGTAAGTTCGTGCGTTCTGTTTTGCGTTCTACGTTTTTCACTCACCCGAATCTCCCGCTGATATAATCTTCGGTGCGTTTATCTGCTGGGGATGTGAAGATTTTTTCGGTTCGTTCGTATTCAATCAGTTGGCCAGCACGAGTGGCGGAATCCATAAGCATGAAGGCTGTCATATCGGAGATGCGTGCCGCCTGTTGCATGCTATGAGTAACGACCACAATCGTGTACTCCTTACGCAGATCATAGATCAGGTCTTCCACCTTAAGTGTGGCAATTGGATCGAGCGCTGAGCAAGGCTCATCCATGAGAATGATTTCAGGGCCAATTGCCACTGCACGTGCGATACATAGCCGTTGTTGTTGCCCGCCTGAGAGCGCGGTGCCAGAAGCCTTGTGCAAACGATCTTTGACTTCATCCCAGAGCGCAGCTTGACGTAATGCGCGTTCAACAGTTTCGTCGATTTGGCGCTTATCTCGGATGCCAATCACATGGAGGCCATATGCGACATTTTCGTAGATCGATTTAGCGAATGGGTTTGGGCGTTGGAATACCATGCCAACCCGGCGGCGCAGTTTGACTGGATCCAAACTGCCATAAACATTCTCGCCATCGATCAGTAGTTGGCCTGCGCCACGGGCACCGGGTGTACGATCATGCATACGATTCACCGCGCGCAGGAATGTGCTTTTGCCACACCCGGATGGCCCGATCAAGGCAGTGATCTGGTTCTGCGCAACCTGTATAGATATATTCTTCAGGGCTTGGAATGAGCCATAGAAGAAGTTGAAGTCAATCGCTTCTATCTTGATTGTGCGGGCTTGAGTTGTCGCACCACCGACAGCCCGAGCGCGGGCGGCTGCTGTTTGGCCAAAACTGCCTACCTGCTGAAGTGCCTGTTGCATGCCTCCCCCTTTGGATGGTTTTCTAATGCGTAGCGCGTAGTGTGCCATGTGGATCCCTTTGATCTGTATCAACCAACACGGCCACTAATATAATCTTCGGTGCGTGAATCCTGTGGGTTTGTGAAGACTTCACGCGTGCCACGGTATTCGACAAGTACGCCCTGCGGCCCATGTTCGTTTGAGTCGCGATCGACCATAAAGACCGCAGTTTTATCGGAAATACGCGCCGCTTGTTGCATATTGTGCGTCACGATAATGATTGTATAGTCGCGGCGCAATTCGAGTAACAACTCTTCGATCTTGAGTGTCGAGATTGGATCAAGTGCTGAGCATGGCTCATCAAACAGGATCACTTCTGGGCCAACAGCAATCGAACGAGCGATACTGAGCCGCTGCTGCTGCCCACCCGAAAGTGCAGCACCGGCCTGATTGAGTTTATCCTTGACTTCTTCCCAGAGTGCGGCGGCGTGTAAGCTCTGCTCGACCCGCTCTGCAAGTTGGGCTTTGTTGTTTATTCCACCCAAGCGTAGGCCAACGGCAATATTCTCAAAGATTGAGCGTGTTCGTAGCGCAACTGGCTGCTGAAACACCATGCCGATTTTGCGCCGTACCAGCGAGGCGTCGATATCTGGGGCATAGATATTCTCGCTGCCAAGCCGAACTTCGCCTTCAGCACGTGCATTTAGGACAGTTTCGTGCATACGATTCAGGCAACGTAGTACGGTGCTTTTGCCACACCCCGAAGGGCCAATGATTGCAGTGATTTTGTGTGGCTCGATCTCCATATCGACTGCCTTCACCGCTTGGCGCTTGCCATAGAATGGCTTGAGTTGCTGAATTGTCATTGCCACTGGAGAAGCTTCGATTGTCATACATGCCTCTGGATTGAACCGCGCATTAGTAATTCTATCTGCCCTGCAGCCGATTTCTAGTAGCCACACGCACCAAGATATTGACGAGTAGCACCAGCATCATGAGAATGAATGCCGCGCCCCAGGCTTGGGTATTCTCGCCAGGGTATGGTGATTCAGTATAACGATAGGTGATGAGCGGCAGCGCTGCGATTGGAGCGAGTAGATCAAAGCTGATATTATTGCTGCCAAGCACTGTCATAATTAATGGCGCTGTTTCGCCAGCACCGCGTGCAAATGCCAGCATCACACCTGTCACAATTCCTGCAATCGCGGTTGGCACCACCACGGTAAAGGTTGAGTACCAGGTTGGTGCTCCCATTGCCAATGCTGCTTCGCGCACACTCTCTGGCACCAGTTTCAGAACTTCCTCAGTGGTGCGCACGATTGTTGGCACCATCAGGAGTGTGAGTGAGATCGCCCCCGCTATGGCAGAGAAGCTCTTAAATTGGACGACGATCAGAATATAAGCGACAACCCCAGCGATAATCGATGGCGAGCCGCTGAGGAGATCGGTGCAGAAGCGCACAACCGTCGCAACCGGGTTGCCAGGGTATTCTGCCAGAAAGATCGCTGCCAGGATGCCGATTGGAAGTGAGATCAACAGTGCCATCCCTGTCACAAGCAGTGTACCAATGATTGCATGCAGCACACCACCGGTTGCGGTAACCTCGGCGACACCTGTACCTTCGGCACCCATATCGTTATTGATGCCTGGAACAGCACCATCATCGGTAACAACTGGAGGTGCATTTGGTTCTGCCGAAACGCTTGCATCAGTTAGTGCGCCAAGATCAATACCAGCAAATGGATCAGGAGTCGCATTCGGGTCAATTGGCGTGGGCGCTGCATTAGTATCGGCTGGCACTGCATTTGCATCTGCGGGAGCGCCGAGATCGCCAAGATTAAAGCCCGAGTCAGACACTGCTGGTGGTTCATAGGTTTTGGTAAAGAAATCAGTTGTTATCGCGCCGCCACCAATTATGGTTACATAGCCGATAATCAGGATCAGCGGTATGATCGCGATCAGGGTCGCAACAATACTGAGACCGCGCATGATTGTGTCAGTTACTTTACGTCCGCGATAGTTCGCCGGGGCGCTTGTTCGAATGCTCATACACGGCCTCCACGAACTGGCCCACGATTCACATACCAAATCAAGAGACGTGCGGCAAGATTCAGCAGCAGGGTGATCGCAAACAGCACCAGCGCCACCGAAATCAGCGCACTCTCGTGGAGCGGGCCATTGGCGTTGGTCAATTCATTTGCAACTAACGAAGCCGCTGTGACACCAGGAGCGAAGATCGATTCCTCGATACGCGTACTGTTGCCGATCAGCATTGTTGCTGCCATTGTTTCGCCTAGCGCACGGCCAAGGCCAAGCATCACGCCACCGATGATTCCTGCGCGTGAATAGGGGATCACTGCCTGCCAGATAACCTCCCAGCGGGTTGCGCCAAGTGCCAACAATACCTCACGTTGGGTGTTGGGCACAAGGCTGAGTACATCACGTGTGATTGCCGCGATGGTTGGTAAAATCATAATCGCAAGCACAATCCCGGCTACCATAATGCCGCGTCCGGTTGCAACTGGGCCTGCCAACCAGGGGATGCTCGCACCTACTGATTCAGAGATTGGTGTTGCGAAATAGTCGGTGAAGAATGGCACAAACACAATCACGCCCCATACGCCATAGATAACACTGGGGATTGCCGCCAACAACTCCACCATAAATGATAGCGGTGTGCGTAATCGAACCGGGCAAATCTCGGCGAGGAAGACACCAATACCAATCGCAATTGGAGCGGCCAGCATTACCGCAATGCCTGCCGAGAGCAGTGTGCCTCGAATAGCAGGCCAAGCACCAAATGAAGCCGGTGCAAGATCGGTGTCGATTGGGCTCCATTCCGTACCAAATAAGAAGCTCCAGCCAACTTTCTCGCGGATCAGCGCCGAACCATTATAGGTGACAACACCAACCGCGACGACAAGGCCGATAACGATCAGCGCAAAAAAGAGCGTTAATCCCCAGAATAGGGTATCCCCGTGCTGGGTGCGGCGTTCAAGCCGCTGCCAGAAGCTTTCGCCTGTTGTTTGTACTTGCGCCATGCGGACTCCCTGCGAGCAAACGATACGGAGGGTGAGGTAAGCTACCCCTACCCTCCGCATTGGAGATTCAGTATTGTTACTTAACTGGCCCGTTAAAGACCTGCTTGTTACCCACGCGGATCTTCTGTAGTTGCTCAATTGCCTTTACACGCATTGCTCCTGGCAGTGGCGCGTAACCAAGCCGTGTCGAAGCACCTTGGCCCTCTGTCAGACCCCAATAAATGAAGTCGGTCAGTGCCTGGGCCTTCGCCAGGTCTGTGTAGGTCTGCTGGCGAACCAAGATGTAAGTAAAGGCTGAAATTGGGTAGCTATTGGCACCATCGGCATTGGTGATCGAGACGCGCAGATCGGCTGGGATTGTCACGCCGGCGGCGGCAGCAGTCACATTCGCCAGTGTTGGGACGACATAGTTGCCAGCCTTATTCTTAACCTGCGGAACTGGAAGTTTATTGCCAAGCGCGAAGACAAGCTCAACATAACCGATGGCACCATTGGTGCGTAGCACGGTGCTCGCTACGCCAGCGTTACCTGGTGCGCCAATGCCCGCTGGCCATTTGACGGTTGTACCACTGCCAACCTGAGTACGCCAGTCGGTGCTTACCTTCGCGAGGTAATCGGTCCAGACAGCGCTTGTACCGGAGGCATCCGAGCGGTAGACAACCGTGATTCGGCGGTTGGGCAAATCAATTGCTGGATTCTCAGCGGCGATGCGTGGGTCGTTCCATTTGGTGATATCACCCAAGTAGATCCCAGCCAGTGTCTCGGCTGAGAAACGCAGTGGTTGTGTTGCCTCGTCGAGATTATAGGTTGGGACAACAGCTCCAAGCACGGTTGGGACGTGCAGTGTATCAGGGGCTTCTGCCTTGATGCGCTCATCGGTCAGAATAGAGTCTGTACCACCGAAATCAGTCAGATAGCGGATGAAGTCGGTCTGGCCTTGGCCTGAACCAACCGCCTGGTAACTGATCGAAACGCTGGGGTTAACCTGCTTGTAAACTGAAATCCAGGTTTGGTAGAGTGGGTTTGGGAATGTGGCTCCAGAGCCTTTGAGGGTAGCGTTAACATTGCGTGGCTCCCAGGTTTGCTGAACAGGAGCTGGGGTTGGAGTTGGTGTACCCTTTGCGCCATAGGCTGGGCCAACCAGCATGAACAGTGCGATGAAGCCGGAGCATACCGCAATAATAGAGCGTGCGGTTTTGGTGCGAAGCATGGAACCCTTCCTTCTTGTTTGCATGATGCATTTGTAGACATGAAGAAGGGTACTGCAGTTAGTTTAAGACTCATGGGTGATTTACGTTAAATTCGTGTTAACGGCTCAACGATACCTGCTAGGAGATTATTCTGGTAATCTGTTGTTGATATTTGGCATATTATTCCACGCTTCCCGCAACAACCAGTGGCATAGTTGGCACTTGGCTACCGCCGTTTGGTTCAGCTGTGATCGCAAAGGTATTGGCACGGGTGACATCGACGGAATTGAGGGTAATAAGCGCATGGCCCTCGCCATCGACGGCGAATGTCTGGCTTGGGCGCGGGGCTTGCTGGCCCTCGATGAACCACAGTTGATACACTTGGCCGACTTGAAGCTGGGGTAGGCGCACCGCCATAACGAGGGTTCCATCGGCACGCCGGATAATTGCGCCCTGGCCCTGGCCTTCCAAGCGCACAAGCGCATTTGGTTCAGCAATAACTCCGACGATTTGACTTTGTTGACGTTGAGCTTGCGCTAACGATTCTTGGGTTGCCGCAAGTTGGCCCCAAAGGAGCGCTAGTGCAACTGCTAACGCTGTAGAGAGCGTGCCAAGTGCGAGTGTCCAGCGTCGCCAGATCTGGCCGGTGGTAGATGCTCGTGGAGTTGATGCTGACCGCCCAAGTGCATGATCGAGTGTCCGCTGTCGTAAATCAGCGGCAGGCTCAGCCTCGAGTGCATAAGGTAACAGATCAGCGGCTGCACGTAATTCGGCCAGGACTTGCGCAAGCTCTGGCTGTTCGCGTAGCAACACACTCACACGCTCTAATTCGGCAGGCTCGAGCGCACCAAGCGCATACGCTGCAAGCAGATCAAGTGTTTCGTCAGGAATCGCGTTCATCGGTTGGCTCCAGGGTGCGCAGTAGATCGCGGAGTTTCATTAGCCCCAGGCGCAGACGCGTCTTGATAGTGCCAATCGGTTCGCCTAACTGGGATGCAATCTCGGTGCGGGTTAGACCACTATAATAGGCTAGTTCGATTGTCTGGCGTTGGTTTGTTGGTAGCTCCTCTAGTGCGCGGCGGACAACATCGCGCAATTCGCGGCGGCCTATTTCGTGCTCGACATTCATATTGTCGGGGATTTCCCATCCTTCAGCGATTGGGCGCTCGGCGGCGCGGCGCTTTTCGCGCTTACTGCGCGTTGCGTCGATGGCTCGATGCCGCGCAATACCCATCATCCACACTGCAACGCTTCCTAGGCCAAATTGGAATCCAGCCGCAGATTGCCAGACGTTTTGAAAGACATCCTGAACCACTTCGTCGGCTGTTTGTCGATCACCAGTGATACGCAGCGCAATAGCATACGCCATACGGCCATAGCGGTCGTAAAGTATACCAAGCGCTGATTCCTGTCGTTGAGCGACCAGAACGAGGAGTTCGTGATCACCCAGTGTACTGAGATCCACAGGCATTATTCCCTGGTAAATCGTCCCCACCTAACTATGCGTAAACACTGGCAAAAGAGTTTTATCATGGAAACTATTCTTAAGCAAGCTATAATGACAACAAGTGTTACCCAAAAGAGTATACCACCATTGCCCTGCACAGCTTCTATTCCTGCTACAATCTGGCAATGAGTATGTATATAAAGGAAGCAGCATGTCAAGCCAGCATAGCATAGCGCCGAATCGATTCACGAGCTTGTAGAAACCCTCTATCAGTCTGAATCGCGCCGTGTTCATGCTACCCTGATCCGCTTGCTTAGTGATTTTGATTTGGCTGAAGAAGCCCTCCACGACGCGTTTCGTATAGCAATGGAACAATGGCCGCGCGATGGTGTTCCGAACAACCCAAGAGCCTGGCTGGTCTCAACAGGTCGCTTTAAGGCGATCGATACACTGCGCCAACGTGCTCGCTTCGAGGCTGCACTGCCAGAGCTTGTTGAGCAATTCGACAACCGCTCTAATGATTTCGAGCAGACAAGCGAGGATGTTGAAGATGATCAACTGCGCTTGATCTTTACATGCTGCCATCCTGCCTTGCCACCCGAAGCGCGAGTTGCCCTCACACTGCGTGAGGTTTGTGGGTTGACAACCGAGGCAATTGCACATGCCTTTCTTATGGCTCCTGCCACACTAGCACAGCGGATTGTGCGCGCGAAAACAAAAATCCGTGATCTGCATATTCCATATGAAGTGCCCTCACGAACTGAGTTACCAGAGCGCCTAGAGGCCGTGCTTCAGGTGATTTACCTTGTGTTCAACGAGGGCTTCGCGGCCTCATCAGGCGAATCGCTCACTCGACCCGATCTCTCTGGTGAGGCGATCTGGCTGGGGCGATTGTTGGCTAGATTGCTGCCAGAACCCGAGGCGATTGGGCTGCTTGCCTTGATGCTGCTGCATGAATCACGCCGCTTGGCACGTACCTCCGCAGATGGCAACCTGATTGTGTTAGAAGATCAAGATCGTTCACGCTGGAATCAGATACAGATGAGCGAAGGGACACGCCTGGCGCAACAGGCACTGGGATCGGATCAGATTGGCATGTATACGCTGCAGGCCGCGATTGCTGCGGTGCATGCGGCGGCTCCTACCGTAGCCGATACCGATTGGGCACAGATCGTTGGCCTGTACGATATGTTGCTCCAAGTAACCCCTTCGCCAGTGGTGGAATTGAATCGTGCGGTGGCGGTGGCAATGCGTTATTGGGCGCGATCTTGATGACAGGGTATCTGGGTGGTGCAATTGCTATACAGGTGCGTGCGGCTGCGCCCACATTTTCGCTGATTTTCCCTGTGATCATTGGCGCATTGCTATGGGGTGGACTCTTTCTGCGTGACCATCAATTACGCTTGCTCATTCCTGTACGTCGTCTATCAGCGCGTTAATTGGCGGAAGCTGCCCATACTCAGTTGCCATTAGGCGCGTTTCCAATGCAGCAATGTAGATGGTGCAGGATATTTCGCGTAGGCGTGCCAGCGCAGCCGTACGATCTCGTTCGACGGTTCCCCACACCAAATTGTGGTGTTGCCATTGATAGTACAACCTACGATGGTTGTTGCAAATGCGTTCTCTTGATATGCTACAAGTTCAATAGAGGAGTAACGCAATGGCATTAATTGAAGTTGAGCATTTGCAGAAGTCTTTTCGCGTGCCGATTCGTCAGGCTGGGCGGCTCGGTAGTTTGCGTACTCTCCTGGCGCGTCAGGAGCGTGAGATCCATGCCGTAGCAGATGTCTCATTTACGATTGATTCTGGTGAGATGATCGGCTACTTAGGGCCAAATGGCGCTGGCAAATCTACAACACTCAAGATGCTGACCGGCATATTAGTGCCAAGTGGTGGGAAGATTGTAGTTGATGGGCGTACTCCCCACCAACAGCGCGAGGAGCATGCGCGCCGCATTGGAGTTGTATTTGGGCAGCGTACTCAGCTCTGGTGGGATCTGCCAACGATTGAGTCGTTTGAGTTGCTTCGGCATATTTACCGTGTGCCATTGGCGCGTTGGCAAGAAAACCTGGCGACCTTCACAGAGCTGTTGGAGTTAGAGCCATTTCTTGGAACCCCAGTGCGGCAACTATCGCTTGGCCAACGTATGCGGGCAGATTTGGCTGCAGCACTCTTGCATGATCCATCGATCCTATTTTTGGATGAGCCTACAATTGGTTTGGATGTTGTTGCACGTGAGCGTATTCGTGGGTTCTTGCAGCACCTGAACCGTGATCGTGGCGTGACAATCATTCTCACCACACACGATCTCGGTGATGTAGAACGGCTCTGCCGCCGCGTGGTGTTAATTGACAATGGGCAGGTGTTGTACGATGGTGCCTTGGAATTACTGCGCACAAAGCTTGGCCGCTGGCGCACACTCGTGGTCGATCTAGATAGTGACATACATGAGCATACGATCGCGATTGAGGAAGCCGAACTTGTGCGCCGCGATGGGCCACGCATATGGTTACGCTTTGATCGAGAGCAGATTAGCGCTGCCGCATTGATTGCGATTGTCGCAGCGCGTTACCCATTACGTGATTTGACGTTAGAGGAGCCCGAGATTGAGGCGATCGTACGCGAAATATACGCGAATGGGATGTGATTCTAGAGATCGGTTGGATCAATGCCAAGCTCGCGTAGTTTTGCCCAAGCTCGCTCTTTCGCTAAACGCTCATTCGCCTCGGCAGTACGTGCCGTCTCCTTCGCTAGACGCTCGGTAGCCTCGGCAGTTCGAGCAGCTTCGCTTTCGGTCGGGCGTTGTTGCCCCGCGTTGTCGTATAGTCGTAGGTAGGCACCATCAGATACCAGCCAACTTTGTAGCTCGTTGCTCCAGAGTCGGCCTTGCTCATCCTTGGTTTGCTCGACCAGTGTACCCTCGCTGCGGTACCAACCGCGCAATCGACCGTCATTTATTGGCCAATAGGGTGGGTCATTGGGATCATACACAAAATATTCCTGAACACCCATTGCGGCGTATTTGGCTGGCTTGAGTTCTAGGTCATCCTCCCACGTTGAATCGGAACTGATCTCAAAGACGACACTGGGTGCAGGGCGATCTGGTTGATAGAGGCGCCAACTGCGTAGTGCTCGCGAGGCGCGATTGGTAATATCGACCCCCTTAAACACCGCGAGATCTGGGGCAAGCGGATATTCATAGCGTTGCTTGGCACGATAGATATTAAGATTACTGACGACAAACCAGCGTTCGATACGTGCCATCCATGTGAGCACCTGTTGAAGGTAGAAGATCAAAGTAGATTGTGCGGTGCTCTCGCCCATGAGGTCCTCCTCAGTCGGGTGTTGATCAAAATAGTGGATAAACGCACGTGTTTTACGGGCGGTGCTTGTTGTAGAAGCCCGGTTTGATCGGGTCGTCATCGTGCATCTCCTCTCGTGTTTGCTTGGGTAGAGATGACATTGCATGTACTGTGAGAATATTATAGCATGGATGGATGTAAATATGAACAAGTTTGCTGAAATAGAACGATATGCCAAACTCCACACTCATTCTAATCACAGGGCTTCCCGCAACCGGTAAATCCTCGCTGGCAGCGATTCTGGCTGCACGCTTGGAGTTGCCACAGTATGGCAAGGATCAGTTTAAAGAGATACTGTTTGATACGCTTGGAATCGGTGATCGTCCGTGGTCGCGGCGCTTGGGGGTTGCGAGTATTGTGCTGCTCTTTCGAGTGATTGAGGCAGAGCTTGCTGCGCATAAATCGTGTATTGTCGAGAGCAATTTTAGCCCTGAGCTTGATACTCCGCGGCTTATGGCCTTATGTGCAAGATATCATGTGCGGGTGGTGCAGGTTGTTTGCAACGCCGATGGGCCTGTGTTGCTTGAACGATTTCGTGCACGACCGCGCCACCCTGGGCATCTCGATCAGATTGTGGCAGTCGAGCTTGAGGCGCAGTTATTGAGTGGCCGTGGTGTGCCGCTCGCAGTAGATAGCCTGGTAATCGAGGTCGATACAACCGACTTTACACTTATTCCCCATGATCAAATTGCGCAACAGATTGAGATGGCTATGAATCACGAGGAGCACACACCATGAGCGATTTTCAAGCTGGCGATCTAGTGGTTGTTGCAAGCGAATACAATGCTACATATCCCGATCCAATTGTTGTTCAAACAGGTGATGCGTTGATCATTGGGCAGACCGATACCGATTGGCCAGTGTATGTCTGGTGTACTGGCCCAGATCAACGCAGCGGCTGGATGCCAGAGCACTTTTTCGTGCGGCAGACTGCCGATAGCGGTATTGCGCTGCGCGATTATAGCGCCAAGGAATTGAGTGTCCAGGCAGGTGAGTCGGTCACTCTAGTTGAGGTGGTTGGTGGCTGGTGGTGGGCGACGAGTGCAACTGGAGCGAGTGGCTGGGTGCCAGTAGAGAATCTGGCAAGCATGTAGAGACTAAGCGCTGAGGTAATGAAGCTGATGATCATCCGTTTGGTGAAAAAGAAGAGTGGCAAACAAACCTTGACGTGTGTTCGCAGTGATGGGAGCAGCACTGGGATGGCTGAAGGCATATTCTTCGCTGAGCATGATCTCATTCATTATGCGGTTGAGACGACACTAGGTTACCAGAATGCATTCTATGGGCTGCTCAGTAGCGGCTGGGATATTGCCGATTTTGGTACGCTGGATCCAACAACTGGGCAGAAGCGGGTGATTCCGATTGAGGCAGGCCATGCGGAGATGCTTGTAGGAGTGCTACAACAGGAACTTGCTGGAGCAATCGATCCAAGTGACATGGATGCTGCATTGCGCCATGCATGCGAGACGCTGAATGTGCCGATCCCTGAGTTGAGTGCGGCGCAGTATACAACGATCCGCCTGCGGATTCATGATCTCTTGGCGCAGTGGCACTTACTGCCTGATGGTGAGGCGCTAGAGCTTGTATTCTAGTGTGAATAGGTAGGACTATGTGTTCTAGGGTATTTGAAAAGAGGATCGAACATGGTTATGGCCGACACTCTGGTTGCGCTGTGTCGTGATCTCATCCAGACGCCATCGGTGAATGGTGTTCATCCTGAACGGGCAGTTGCGGAGGTTGTGGCGAGCTTCGCGCGTAGCCATGGCCTGGATGTTGATCTGCCTGCACTTGATCCACAGCGACCAAATGTGCTTGTGCGTGTTGGGCCAGCTGGCATACCTGGGCTGGTGTTGATTGCCCACTTGGATACCGTTGCGGTGGGTGCCGAATCCGCTTGGAACCATGCGCCATTTGGTGGCGAGGTTGTGGGCGGGCGGATGTATGGGCGTGGTGCGATTGATACAAAGGGCGGTTTGGCAGCTGCGCTTGCGGCATTAGTGATGCTAGCTGAGCGTGGTGTGCAGCAGCCCGTTCTGTTGGCGGGTGTTCCCGATGAGGAATCGGGCGCGACGGGCACGCTGGGTGTGAAGCATCTGCATGCGCAGGGGCTCTTGGCTGGTCGTGGCGCAATTTATGTCTACCCTGGCAGTGATGAACTAGTTATTGGCCATCGTGGTGTGTTGCGGCTAGTGCTACAGGCACATGGCCGAGCCATGCATACCGGATCCACTCAATGGCAGGATTCGCCACCAGGGCAAAATGCCGTAGCAGGAATGGCCGAGATCTTGGGTGAGCTAGAGCGCTTGCGCTTTGTGGATTCGATGCCTGGTACGCTCTTTGCGCCATTTCGTACCGTAATCACACCAACAACAATAAACGGTGGCAGTGGGCCAAGTATGGTGCCAGCATACTGTGAGGCACGCGTCGATATCCGCTTGGTTCCTGCTTTTCCGCGCGAGCAAGTCGAGGCAGCTGTGCGCCAAATTGTGGAACAAGTGATCCAGCGCCGCCCACCCTTACGCGTTGAGATCGGGGTAGAAGCGAGTATCCCACCAACACAAATCGATCCACAGGAGCCGATTGTAGTAGCGGTGCGTGAGGCGGCACACAGCATCCTGGGCCATGATCCTCAGCCCGCGATTTCCGGGCCAGCCAATGAATCCTATCTCCTGAATGAATTTGGAATCCCCACATGCATCATTGGGCCAAATGGCGCAAATGCCCATGCCGCCGATGAGTATGTCGAGATCGATTCGCTCATGCGTAGTGCTGAAGTGTATATGCGGGTAGCGGAGCGGATGTGAGCGCAAGAACGCAAGAACGCAAGAACGCAAGAACACACCTTGTCTCTTGGTCTTTCTGATCCTTGCGCTATGCGTTATGCGCTCTGCGTTAGGTTCCCATTGTCGCTTCAATCGCAGTTAGGACATAGGGCCATAGGCCAGGTGCGCCAGTCCGGATGGGATCCATACGGCGGAGAATAGCTGCATTATCGATCTGATGCTCCCGCCAGCTCCCACCAGCATTACTGATATTGCTTAACAATGGCTCAAGACGATCCATGGCGAGGGCATAGCGTGCTTCGGGGGTTTCACTAGCTTCAAATTCTTCCCAAAGGCTGCGCAACGCTAGGCCATCGGGCTCTGGCAAGAGGCCAAACAATCGATCAGCGGCAGCCTGTTCGCGGGCTTCCTTTGTTTCATGCCCCTTGGCATCAAATGCGAAGGTGTCACCTGCATCGATTTCGACAAGATCGTGTACGAGTAGCATACGTACTACATGTGGAAGGTCAAGCTGTACTGGTGCATATTCAATCAGTGTCAGCGCCATGAGTGCCACATGCCAACAATGCTCAGCAGTATTTTCGTAGCGTGAACCATCCATCAGTTGTGTACGCCGAATAATCGTTTTGAGCTTGTCGGCTTCTTTGATGAATGCAATTCGCTGTGCAATCAGGTCGGACATACGAGCGGCTCCTTGCCAAATAATAGTTCGCTCCAGTGTTGCGATAACGCCAAACATTGAGATCTTAATCAGAGCATCATGAGTGCTTCTTGGAGTGTCGGTTGGGCAGCGGTGCCACCTGTTGCACGTGTTGAGCACGTACCACAGGCGAGGATTGCTGAAGAGCTGCAATGCGGCCATCAACATTCTTGCTCGTGGACTGGAACACCTGCGTCGGTAGTCCAATACGTGTGGGGCTGCACACTTTGAAGCCCAGGAGCCTTGGCCCTGGGAGCAGTCACCCTTTCATGCCACTCAATACGAGCGCGTTAATGAATTGGCGCTGGAAGAGTAGAAATGCTGCAATCACTGGCATAATAATCAGCACTGCAGCTGCCATGACCAGATCATATCGGGTGGCATGTGAACTATTGAAGAATGCAAGCGCCAATGGTAATGTCATTCTGTCTTGGTCGTTGATCACAATCAGTGGCCATAGGTAATCGTTCCAACTTGCCAGGAAGGTGAAGATTCCTAATGCACCCATGGCTGGCCCGAGTTGTGGCCGTATCAACTGCCAGTAGATCCCGAACTCCGAGGCACCATCCAAGCGTGCAGCATCAATCAGATCGTCGGGAATTGCGGCAATAAATTGACGCATCAAGAAGACACCAAACGCACTGACGGTGCTTGGCACAATCAAGGCAAACAGGGTGTTGAGAAGATGTAAATTATTGACAATCAGATATGTTGGAATGAGCACAACCGGAAATGGCACCATGAGTGTGCCTAGTAATAGTGTAAAGAGTAAATCGCGGCCAGGAAACTTAAACTTGGCAAAGATATAGCCAGCCAGTGAGGATGTGAAGAGAATCAGTGCGGTCACGCTGACAGAAACAATCACACTATTGCGGAACCAGAGCCCAAACGGCGCTTCTGTCAGAACCGTATGATAAGCGTTCCAAGTTGGGTTATCGGGCAGAAGCTTTGGTGGCACCCGCAGTGCTTCACCCGATGTCTTAAATGATGTCAGTATCATCTGGAGCAATGGTGCCAGCATCACAATCGCACCAAGCGAGAGCACCAGATACAGAAGAATCGTGCTTATACTTATGCGACGGGCCAGAGGTGCAGTTGCAGCCATAGTCTTCCTCGTCGGTTCCTCGCTGATCAATATTCCCAGTTTGTGCGTAACAGACGTAACTGAATCAAGGTGATTCCAAGCAGCATCACAAGCAGAATAACCGATAGTGCGCTGGCATAGCCCATCTTCAGGTATTGGAACGCTTGATTCCAGATATGTAACACGATCGTGCGTGTTGAATTCAATGGCCCGCCTTGGGTCATAACCGCCATCGGCACAAACACCTGCATATAGGAAATCGTGGTCAACACAAATACAAACATAGTTGTGCGGCTCAGGAGAGGAAGTGTAATGTAGCGGAAGCGCTGCCAACTATTGGCGCCATCGACCATCGCTGCTTCATAAAAGGTATCGGGGATTGTTTGTAAACCGGCCAGGAAGACAATCACGTTATAGCCCATATCTTGCCAGACAGAGAGCACAATCATAGCGTAAAGCGCATACTCTGGTTCGCCAAGCCAGGCATGCCCCTGTATGTGAAACAGGGCCAGAGCACCATTAATCAGGCCAGCTTGGGGATCAAGTAGATAGCGCCAAATCAGCACGACTGCAACTAATGAGGCGATCGCTGGCATGAAGTAGACCGCGCGGAAGAATGCCTTAAAGCGTTTAATCTGATTCAGTGCGAGCGCGATTGGGAGTGTGAGCACGATATTGAGTGGTGCGGCAATAACCACATACTTAAGCGTATTCCCTATGCTAGCAATAAATGCCGGATCTTTGGTAAAGGCGAAGGTGTAATTACGCACATCAATGAATGGCGAGTTCATGTCCAGTGGGCTATAGCGGAAGAAACTCAGAAAGATGCTCATGCCAATCGGGAGAAATGCGAATGTGAAGAAGAGCAGCATAATCGGTGTAAGTGCAATTGCAACAAAACGCATTTGAGCACCATGGCCTGGCGCATGCTTACGGCGCCGCGCTGGCGTATGCCCAGACGCCATGTTTGACACTGTTGGCCCAGACATACGACTGCCCTCCTCTGTTTAGCAATCCTAGCGTAGTTTCATCTCAGGAATCAGCCGGGAAGCGGCCTTCATTGATCTTGCCCAGCCGTGCTGGGTTGTATGTATAGATAATTGCTCGCCGTGGTGATTGGCTGCGATTGAGGTCAGAATAGTGCAGCAGATACGGGTCAAAGAAGATCATTTCACCAGCTTTGAGTGGTACTGGTACGACTGTACTCTGATCGACACTCCCTGGGTCAACTTCAAAACGGCTGCCAGCCTTGAATGGATAAATAGGTTTGTTTATATGGCTTCCGGTTGCGACTTGGAGGCAGCCATTCATGGCATCGGCGTCATCCAAGTAGATAAAACAGGTGATCAGCTCATCGCTATGTGCACGCCAGCAGCAAGCCCAATCCTGATGCCAAGGGTAGGCTGATCCTCCTGGTAGCTTCATGTTGAGTTTATCTTCAAAGAGTTCAACTGGCTCACCGAAGATCGCACTTACCTGGCTCACAATCCCAGACGAAAACGCAAACTCATGAAACAGCGGACTCAAATCGGAGATTGGTTCTAGTTTGCGAATGACACGCTCCATGCCAGCACGTTCATGTTCAGCTAAATGATCCACTTCCCACTCTATTCGCCGAGCATAGCGTTTGTGCTCAGCTGTGCAGAGTGCGAGTAAGCGATCCGATTCGGCGCGTAGTTCCGCCAGATGATCGCCAGAAAGCACGGGTGCTGCTGTCAGGTAGCCCTCACGCCAGTAGCGTTCGGCATCAACCTGATCAACTTGAATGCTCATACAATATGCTCCTTTCGCGTAACCGCTTGCTATCGATTTGGTACTGTGTACCGTATTATCTTACGTGGTTTGCAAAACAATACGGTACAACAATGTAGCTACAGGTGTCGCGAATCTGGCCTCTTAGGCGTGTTCTTATGGCCCAACATACTCATCAATCATGGCATTGATTTCAGTCGTGATCTTAGCTGGCGATTCACCTGCAGCCTCTTTACCAAGGGCAACTGCAGTATAGTGATCGGTAATAATCGTCCAGAAGCGATCTCGATTTTGTACAGGCCCAACCCACTGGCCATAGGGAAGTACATCCAGCGATGGCTTCATGGCACCTGCGGCCTTCAGGAAATCAGGATCATCCTTCAATACCTGGAGCGAAGGAACCGTAAACGTGGTGACATTCCAGTCACGGGCATTTTCTGGCTTGGCCATGAATTCCATAAACTTAAAAGCGGCTTCCTTATGCTGTGAGCGATTGGAAACCACTTCACCCCAGCCAGATTCAGCGGCGAAGCGTGGCGGCTGGCCAGGTACGAGAGAAGGCACCGGGACATACTCGAAATCGGTCGGGTACTTGTAATCTGGGTATACTTCCTTGGCAGCGCCGATGACCCACGGCCCTTGGTGCCCTATGGCAGCCTTGCCCTGGAAGAAGACATCGAATGAGCCTAAGCCTGGGTATGCCTTCTGTTGGGTAAGCTTATGCTCAGTCTCCAAACTGGTTAAGAATGTCCAAGCCTTGAATGCCTGTGGGGAGTTGAAATTAACATGGACACCATCAGCATCCCAATAGGTTCCACGCTGTTGTAGAATGAATGCAAGGAATAGGAAGGTAATACTATCGCCATTGGTAAAGGCAAAGCCAGATCGCTCGATCGTATCGCCATTCCAGATCGTCAGCTTTTTGCCAGTGGCGATAATCTCATCCCAGGTTTTGGGATAATCGAGGCCAGCCTCTTTGAACATCTTCACATTTACCAGCATTCCACCATTGTCGAGGTTATACTCATGGGGCATGCCATAGACCTTGCCTTCCCAAATATATGCGCCAAGCGCAGCTGGGAAGAAATCCTTCTCAAGCGTTCCCTTTTCGATGGGAACCTCGGCCAGTAAGCCTTTCTTGGCATAATCGGTAACCCAGGTGCCGAACATCTGCTGAACATCTGGTTCCGTACTTGATGCATACCCAGTCTGGAGTTTGTTAATAAAGACATCATAGGGGAAGTACTGGTACACAACATGAATCCCAGGGTTGGCTGCCTCAAAGCGTTGGATCATCTCTTTGTTGGCAGCAACGAAGGCTGGGTTGTTATGTGTCCACCAGGTGATATTCTCCTTGCCCTCCTCGGGCTTAGATACAATACCAGCCTGCTCGGTGGCCTGGAGTGCAACAGCCGTAGCATCCGCAGGGGCAGCTGGGGCGGCGGTTGGAGCATTCGCCGCTGGAGCGGCAGTCGGCTGATTTGCTGCTGGCGTTGTGGCACCACCACATGCGGCTAATAGCACTGAACTAATCAACATAAGGACAAGCATCTGTCGCTTCATGGTACAGCTCCTTGAATGTTCATGATCGGAATCTGAACTTGCGGCTACACCGTTATTGGCGTGGATTTGATTACATGGATCCAGATTGACGAACCTCCTTTCGCTGCTTGGTGCGTAGCTGTGTGGGAACGAACCTAAGCCTGCTTGCCGCATTATCGGTTAAGCGTCTGGTAGAACCACCACTGCGGCGAGATTTTTGGGATGATCCGGATTACAATTGTTGTGCAAAGCCCGCACGAACCCAAGCAACTGGCCGACCGGCAGATACAAGAGGTCACTTGCGGCGGCGCTCAGGCCAGCACCAAAGGATATATTGGCGATCTGCTCTCCGATTGTTAATACGCTCGCACCCTGTTCACGCATATCCTCCAGAACTGCCAATTCGTGCGCTTGATTAGTGCCAGAAACCAAACCCACCAGAAGCGCACCAGGGCCAGCCATTGCACGTGGGCCATGACGAAATTCCATAAAATGGAATGGCTCGCTATGGCTGATCGACATCTCTTTCATTTTCAGGCTCAGTTCACAAGCGAGCCCATAGCGTGGGCCAGAGCCAAGAAAATAGAAGCGATTGATTGTGGAATCATTGCCTAGCTGATGTGCGAGTTCTGTGCTATGTTCCAGGAGCCGCTTGCATGCATTTGGTAATTGCTCCAGTTCACTTAGCAGATGAGTATTGTTGGCCCATATTGCAGCGAACGCGACGGTTGCGAGGTACAGAACGCTAAATGCGCGTGTCTGCGCCATGCTTTGTTCTTGGCCAGAAGGAAAGATAATATTGATATCACCTTGTGTGGTCAACGGTCGATCTGGGTAACACGAGAATGTAAGCACATCGCCGCGACCCGTAGCCCGGAACGCCTCCACAGCCCGTAGAGTTTCGGTGGTTTCGCCTGAGCGGCTTAATGCGACAAGTAGGAACCGCCCATGCTCCGGTAGCGCTGCACGTGTGTTGAGCCAGATCTCAGAGGCAGGTATGCCCCGCGCGGAATGCCCAGTGAGTTCCTGGAAACAGGCCGCTGCTGCAAGCGCCAGATAATATGGTGAGCCACAACCAGTGAATATCACGCCAGCATAATCGCCAGCTTCTGCCAATGCCCGTAACTGGCTGGCATGTGCGTGTAACACATGGAGTGCTTCTGTCCAGGCTTGCGGCTGCGATTGGATCTCGCGCCAAGTGTGATGAGGGTATTGGCTCATCGAACGTACCTCCTGTGGAAACCACGCCGTTTGAACGGCAGTGGAGGAACAGAAGAACAGCGCAACGAACGGCGTCCACGTCCGGGCTGAGCGCCGTTTTGAAGATAACAGACTTTACACACAGAGCGCTTCCTATTGCGGTAAGCCGCCATTCGTGGTATGATGCGCACAGATGTGCTTAGGCACTCTGACGGTACAGCAGAGCATACGGTTCGCACGTTTACAACTGAGACTTGGAGGTTCAAGCGAGTAATCCTTTGCTTGGTAAAAGGCTCAAGGTATGTACCAATCGCTGCCGTAGTCTCGTGCGAAGCAGTAAGGGGTGATTGTCAGTCATCCTATGGTGTCCAACCTTCGGGTTGAGGCGCAAGCTACGGGTCATTAAACCCTGTAGTCACTGACCGCAATCCTTTCGAATGCTCAGTAATCCGATGAACACTACCATCGCTCGGTACATACAGCGGCTTAGGTGACTAACACCCGAATACCCTGTGCGGTTAGCGCTTCTACAAACTCAGGTGCTGTGCCACTATCGGTTACGAGTGTATTCATGATGTTGAGTGGTGCGACGAAAGCTGCTGATACCCGCCCACATTTACTATGATCTGCCACCACAATCACTTCACGTGCAATCTGCATGATTGCGCGATCTGTCATTGTTTCGGGCAGAAAATCATTTGTGAGCCCATGCTCAGCATCGATCGCGCGGATACCAATAATAACCTTGTCGGCGCGCACTCCCGCCAACGCCTGCTCCGTCACATGGCCAATAAACGACATTTCGCTACGGCGAAGAAGCCCGCCTAACCCCACCAGTGTAATGTCGGGAATGTCTGCTAGTTCGTTCAGTACCAGTAGCGAGTTCGTGATCACTGTCAGACGCCGTTGCCCACGTAAACTACGTGCAACTTCCAGTGTGGTTGTACCACTGCTCAAGAAAACCGTCTCGCCATCGGCTACCAATGCTGCTGTAACCTGACCAATCCGGCGCTTCTCATTGGCTTGTTCACTTGCACGCTGGAGGGCGGGTAATTCTGGTGGTGCGCGGCGAATTGCTAGTGCGCCACCATGGACACGACGAACATTGCCATCAGTAGCGAGTGCTTCAAGATCGCGCCGCGCTGTCGCCACACTGACGCCAAATTGATCACATATATCGGCAACCGTCACCCGCTGGCGCTGCTCGACAAAACGCAGCACATGCTCCTGTCGCTCAACATTCGAAAGTGTCGTGTTAATCGACATATTGGTCACAAACAATCATAAAACGTCAAAGGAAGTCATAGAAGAATAGCACCATCGTACGATCGCGTCAAATATGGTCATGCGGAGACGACAAAACACCGCAGGTGGGCACACCAGGCAGTTGGCGGCAACGCATGCGGCATCACGATTGATATAGGTGAGGTAGCGTAGTATGGGGATTTGGGCGTATAGTCAAACGATCTCACGACGCCAGGCAACTTCGGTAGGAAGCCAGCCCATCTCGCGATAGTCGTGTACCTGGAATGAATCTAGTAGGGCGGCACACAGTTCTGCAACTGGCACCTCGCAAAACCCTTGACGCACCCAATAATCGCCAGCATCGGTACTAAAGAGATACACGGTTGGGATATGATCGACTGCGGCCATTGCATACACATGCGCAAACAGTTGTGAACCTATCCCTTGGCCATGCAAATCGGGGCGTACGGCGGCACTGCGTAACAGTACCGCACGTGGGCCATATTCCAGGCCAATACAACCAATGATTTTAGTAGCGAGATCTTCGGCCACCCAGTAACGGCTGCCAGATGTAAGAATACCAGCTGTATGCAAGCCATTTTGCTCTAACACAGCTTGAATAGCTGCGGCATCCGTGATGGTTGCCTCACGAATGGTGATTTGCGACATAGATACGGATTCTACTAGGCGTTTGTCAATATCCATGGAAGCACAGCAACCAGTTGGCCAATATCTTCTGGTGTCACATACAGATGCACCGAGAGGCGCACACGACCATCGCCACCCCAGAGCTGCATGCCCTGGCTGAGGCCTAATTCGCTCACACGCTCGGAGCGTGGGTGTAAGAAGCAGATATTGCCAGCACGTTCAGCGGCAGGTTCAGGCGTCGTGACAGGCAGATTGAGTTCGATCAGCGCCTTGCGTAGTTCACCGCCCAGTTTAAGCACATATGTGGTGATACGCTCGATCCCCACTTCGTGAAGATAATTGAGTGCACTCTCAAGAATATACAGATCGAGGTGATTAGGGTTGCCAAGCTCAGCGCGCGTCGCATCGGGGTGCAACTGATAGATATCCTGTGGTTGTGCGGGATGTGTACCAGATCGCCAGCCCACACCACGCGGTGTAAACTGCGCTTGGCGGCGGCGATTCCATGCCAGGATTCCAATATGGGTTGCAAGCAGCCACTTATAGCCCGAGCAGACCACAAAGTCACAAAGTTCGCCCGGAACCGGCACAACCCCCAGTGCATGGGTGGCATCGAGCAGGAGTGCTGCGCCACGCTCATGAATACCATTCGCTAGACGAGCAACATCCAGGCGCTGCCCGGTAAGATAGCTCACATGGCTAGCATATACTAGGCGAGTGCTTGCATCGCATGCCGCGATGATATCATCAACCTCTACATAGTTGTTGTGAGGTGCCACCAGACGCAGTTCAACCCCTAGCGTACGCAGGCGGGCTAGAGCATATGGGCCAGAGGGGAATTCGTTCTCGGCAACGACCACGCTATCGCCCGGTTGCCAGTTGATCGCAGAGAGTACCTGAGCGATCCCTTCGGAGGAATTGCCAACAAATGCGAAATCCCCAGGCTGCATGCCACGCATATCGGCCAGGCGAATCTGTACACGGCCACGTACTTGCTCAAAACGCTCACGGCCCGGCAAGCCCAGCGCTTTGTCGATTGCAAATTGCTCGAAGGCCGCTGAATGGCGCTTGAGGAGTGGCGTTTCACCACCTGCCACCAGATGAACGACCCCATCTAGCCCAGTGAAATCACTCTTGGAAACTAACATGGCTGCGCCTCATTTCGGCTTTTACGGTTGCTATGCGCCAAGTATACCTGAAAAGCGCATAACACAAAGCGCAAAACGCAAAGCAGATATGTGTCTGCTCTACGTTTTGCGCTCTACGCTCTATCTCTAGGCTTTAGGCTTCTTCGGCAAATAGCAAGGTGCTGAGATAGCGCTCGCCATTCGATGCACTGATGAAGACAATCAGCTTCCCGGCATTCTCGGGGCGCCGACCAAGCTCTAATGCTGCATATGCTGCTGCAC
>JANLSE010000682.1:0-11444 GCA_031362265.1 Roseiflexaceae bacterium | reverse complement strand
GGTGTGCCGCCTTAAACCGGATATCCCACCTCGGACTCCCACACGCGGTGGTTGAGCTCGCTGCCTAACCACCCCCTTCGCCTGAAAACACGCCTCCTAACGAGTTTGATTCAGTGTGGCCGCGACTTATGCAACAAAGCCTATCCCCACTCAGATTTAATACCCCTGCGGCATCGGCTCGCCGGTCTCCAATAATGTCTTCATGTTGCTGAGAATCCATGTCCAGCCGCCGCCCTGCAAGCCTTGGTAGGTCGCAGTCTCGCCTTGGAAGTCCTCGTGGACGACTGTGACCTTCGTGACGCCGCCGGGCATGGACTCCAGTTCCCAAGTTACCTTCGTAGGTGCGTCCTCGTTCATCGGGGGCCAGAGGGAATGGTAGGTGTGCACCAGTCTGTTGGGCGACTCGGACGAGACGACCTGCCCTTCTACAATGGGCGCACCGTTCGGCATGTGGTAGGTGAAGGGCGAACCGACGGTGAGATCGGTTGTAAGCGTACTGCCATAATAGTAGCGGGAAGTGAACTCCGGCGTGGTGATTGCCTCCCATACGCGCTCATGCGGCGCTTTGATGATGATCTGATACACGAGCTTGGGCTTCGAAACTGTGGTCATGATATTTCCTCCTTCAAGCGCTGTTTTGAGATCGGTGAGCGCGCTCACACGCACTGCCGAGTATTTGTTGATCCAGCGATCCGAGATGAGCTGGATTGGAACCGGGTTTAGGTAGTGCAGTTTCTCGCGGCCCACTTTGCGCGTAGCGATCAGTCTGGCCTTTTGCAACACGCGCAGGTGCTTCATCACCCCGAACCGCGTCATTGGCAGCTCCGACTCCAGCTCGGTGAGCGTGCGCCCATCGCGCTCAAAGAGGAGGTCAAGTAGCCGCCGACGGCTTGGATCGGCGAGGGCGCGAAATACAGCTTCATCTTCCATAGCTATATTATATGTGACTTAATGGTCACATGTCAAGGGACATATTATAGACTGTAGAGAGATGGACGAACAGCCTGAACGGTTACGACCGGCGGCATGCGTGCCTCTTTCCCCAACCGACGTCAAGATGGGCGTCAGCCCTCGCGGGGAAGATCCGTTAAGAACATCTGCGCCGGCTCGTGAGTAATCATGAATTCCACATGGGCCTTGATTGCAACCGCCTGCGGTGTCACGCCACAGCCCCAGAAAACCGGAACCTCCCGCGCATAGATCGGGACGGGCTCGCCGTAGTCGGGCCGGCCCAGGTCGGTGATCCCGATTGCCTCCGGGGCACCGACGTGGATGGGCGCGCCATGGGCGTGTGGGTAGCGAGCCGACAGCGCGCGAACGAGATCGACCTGCGTTTCAGGGATCGGACGCATGGTCACCACCATCGGCCCATGGAAGCGGCCAGCCGGCACGCAGGCGAGCGTGGAGACAAACATGGGAACCAGGGTGTCGCGCTCCACGTTGCGAACGGGTATCTCAGCCTCGATCAATGCGTGCTCGAAGGTAAAGCTACAGCCGAGCAGAAACGCGACGAGATCGTCCCGCCAGAGGTCGCGGATGTCACGGCGCTGCTCGGCCAACTCACCATTGCGGTAGATGCGGTAGCCAGGCAGATCGGTGCGTAGGTCTGCCCCTGGAGCTGAGCGCACCGGCTCCGGATCACCCGGTGGCGTGATCTCAATGAGTGGACAGGGCGTAGGGTTGCGCGTGCAGAAGGCGGCGAACTCCACGGCGGCCTCCTGCGGCAAGATGACGAGATTGGCTTGCTGGTAGGCGGGACAGTGCCCTCCAGTCGTGCCACGCCATGCGCCACGCCGCGCGGCTGCCCTCAGTTCAGCGGCGGATGTCATCACTGGCATTGGATCACTCCTTTCGGTGGCCGGTCTGGGTATCTTGACTCCCACCACGGTGGTAGGTGATATCCATGGCGATCCTTTATCATATAATGTTGGATACGCTTCACGGCTGTGCTTCAACCACTTCAAAACGACAGTAATTGGCCCCGCTTGCGATACAGTCTGTTTCTCGTACCTGATAATTTGGCCCAGCTGCCCAGCGCACAGCCTCGGCAATCGAGCCCAAATACAGATGGCAAACCGGCTTAGCGCTTTGTCGTCCATAGCAAACTGAACAGGTATGAGCTATATAGGCGATCTGCCCGCCACTAGTGTTTACTTCTATGTGATCCTGATTGTTGATCTTCTTGAGTGCATTGGCCACGTTGTTGAGTACCAGTTGAATCCGTTGTTTGGGCGGCAACACCTTCATGGCAATCCCGGCTAGTCCCATCAAGGCTGGTTGCTCGCGTAATCCATATTCAAAGGATGCTTTTCCAATGCGTTGCAAAATGCCCCGACCTCCGCGACCATAGAAGGTTTCAATAGCTTCGTTGAGGCGTGCATAGTCGGCGGCGGCGACCGCTGGGTGAAGATCGTTGGGCGGCAGATTATCAATGAATTGATCCAGGTTGGAGACGCGCAGCACAGCCGTCAATCCATTTTTTCCCATGACTTCCTCAACGGCAACTAACGCCTGCCGCATAAGTGCATTGGCAACGACCAAGTTTGTGGTGTTTCCCATGGTTGTCCTCTCGACTGAGAAATCTATTGATAGACGGGTTTTGTTGTAGTGCCACCCAACCATTTATTACGCGAATCTCCCTGATGCTGACTATCCTAACACAAGCCAACACCGAATGACAACCACCACACGTCACTCATGCCTGAAGCACTACCAGCCATTGTGTTGAACCAATAATGTAGTGCCCTGGTTGTGCTACCTTTATGGTACGATTCAAGCTGAGCGGCTGTGTGGCGGTTGCCTATACACTTGACACACCCGATTCGATCGTTAAGCGCGCCGACCAAGCACTCTATCGCGCCAAACAGCTTGGGCGCAATCGGGTTGAAGTAGCAGATTAGTGCCACCATCACTTACAGCTTCGACAGCTTGGCAACTTTGGCATGGTTATTCAGTATTCTCCAACTTCCAGGTCTGGTCATTTATTCTGCTTAGCATAGTCAATCTCCACAATCAAGGCAGGCGTCAATATCTGCCAGAATAGCCTGTCGTCGCGCTGTTGGCGCGAAAGAGGCCTGCACTGCGTTGCGTGTAAACCCGCAGAGATCAGCTATGCTAAAGCCAAGCGCAGCCGCGATTGCATACTCACGCCCAATCGTTGTAGCGATACGCACTGGGTCATCGGTGTTAAGCGTGACAGGGATGCCAGCGGCGATAAACTGCCGGATGGGGTGTGCTTCATAAGAACTGGTGCCACCCAGCACAACATTGCACGAAAGGCTGCACTCAACGGTGACAGCACGACGTGCGATCTGCTCAAGCAACCAGGGATCATGGGCAGCATAGATCGCGTGTCCAATCCGCGTGAGGCCAGGAACCTGAAGCGCTGCTGCGATATTAGCGGTGGCAAACTCACCAACATGTGCAGTGAGCCCTAATCCTGCATGAACTGCACGTTCGGTCCATGGAACAACCGCTGTCCAGTCCATTTCCGCATCATATGGATCTGGAATGATATTGATGCCTGCTAACCCTTCGCGCGCCGCTGCAAGACACGCAGGAAATTGTACTTCACGCCATACCTCGCCAGTTGGCTTGGTTACAGCAATCAGCGCCTCGGCCCTTAGCATAGGGAATTGCTGCTGCACAAGGCGCTCGGCCTCGCGGAATAACGCCATGAAATCGGGCTTCTGAATGGTTCCGGCACCAAAAATAACCTCGATCAACACTGCGCCATCGGCAGCCCCTTCCGAGAGCAGATGGACAATACGTGCAATCACATTCGCAGGATCATCATCGAGCGCATCAACCATCGCGCGGTCGAACTGACGATGATCATCAAGCCGCAACAAGCGTGGCATTCCGGGTGGTGTGTTTACGAGCAGACCCGCAACCCACTGGCGGTGATCGATTGGTGGTTGACCGTGCTGCTTGGCAAGGATTTGCTCGAGGCGGGCGGCAGTCTCTGCATGAATATGAATGTCAGCCTTGGGGAGTGCGGCAATCTGTGCTGGAATAGGCACATCCGCAAGCGGCGAAATAATCAGAGTACTCATCAGCCGTTCGTGTAATGCCTGCTGTAGTTCTGGGAGTATCACATCAATCCAGGCAGCCTTACGGCCCTGCTGAACACTCAGCCAGGCTCGCCCTCTCTGCGGCCAGAAGGTGGCCTCAAGTGTACCCGCAGCTTGCCCAGATTTGAAGTGCCAATGTACGCTGCCAGGGTACTGCTTATGGGTACCCTTCAGTGTGATGTGTAGGCCAGCGTTAACCAGTGCTGCCTCTATCAGCGCGCCAACTATTGGCATGGGAATATGATCAGGCACTGGAATCGGATAGGTCAGCATAGGTTCTTCTCGCATAAACTACTTCAACTGATTGTATCACGCACGCTATGTATTGCACGGATGTCACATAACGTTCGCCATTCTTCCACAATACACATGGGAGAAGGCTATTTCAACGCAAAGACGCAAAGGCGCAAAGGGCTTGATTGTTCTTTGTTCTCTTGTTCTCTTGTCCTCTTGGTCTTGGTTTGGGTGCCCTCTGGGCAATTCTTGGTTCTTGGTTCTCTTATTCACTGAATTGACGGCCAGGATACAACTTTATACCCTTTATGTATTGTTTGGGTCGTGTAATCATGCCAAGACAGAATGATTCGATAATTTGGGATGCTATTGGAGAATTCAGCATGCCTTCACCGGAAATCCCGTATGAACGCTGGGCGCCACTCACTGTTGCCGAGGTGGAATCGCTTTTTGCTGATGCATCCTTTACTTGGGGCTTGGCTGGTGGATACGCAGTTGAACAATTCCTGGGCCGATCAATCCGCGCACACGGTGATATTGATGTGGTTGTGTTTCGCGATGAGCAATTACTGCTCCAGAGCTGGCTGACGAATTGGCATTTGTTTGCCGCCGATCCGCCAGGTACATTGCGGCCATGGGTGAGTGGCGAGGAATTGCGTTTCGGCATTCACGACATCTGGGGCCACCGCGAGGGGATGCAGGAATGGCAGCTACAGATCATGCTCCTGGAAGCCGCGGGCGCTAACTGGTTCAGTCGGCGCGACCAACGCATTGGCGGCGAACGTACCGATCTGATCGTGAACTACAATGGCTTCCCCTGCATTCGAATCGAGGTTCAATTATTCTATAAGGCACGCAACATTCGCCCGAAAGATGAACTCGATTTCCAGGCGTGTTTACCACTGCTCGATTCTACAGCCCGGATGTGGCTGCACGATCAACTACACCTCTTACATCCGGCAGGGCATCCCTGGCTTGCACAATTAGCCTGATGAGTATGGCATATTGCAGACCAAGAATAGTATTCATGCTTTCTGATCTGAGCTGGTGAGGAGCGCTTCCCAGAATGCTAACCCTTGATCAATTGAATCCCATGTGGCCATGCTACTATCGCTCCATAGCACAGTTGCCTCACCATCCCAGAGCGGGCCAAGCGGGGCGAGTGTCAGCACTGCCAGTTGTTCATACAGCGCAAGCTTACGCTCTGGGTTTGGCTCGCGTAGCGCCTGTTGAAGCAAATCGGCATACGCTGGTTCATTCGCCAGAAGGTAGCGAATCGCTGCCTTATCACCTTCCCAATACAGCTTACGAACCTGGAAATAACTGTATAAGACGCTCGGAATACCATAAAGTGTGATACGCAACTCACCCGCAGCACGATACACTGGATCTTCCGATTGGAACAGGCGTTGTGTATGCAGCAGGTTATAGTTGATGCCGATCCAGGCTCCATAGCAGTCTATCTCGTCCAATTCGCGAATCCAGTTGCGCGATTGCACCTTCTGCTGCGCTGCATAAAGCCGCCCGCGCCGATCATAGGCAATCTGGCCACTATTGAGCCAGCGTGCGACACGCCCTTCCCAGAGATTGCCATCAATGTCCGTCGTGGCATTCAGGATTGCTTCGACCTGGGAGGTACTTGCGAAGAGCAGATCGGTCAAGCGATGATCAATCGAGGTAACGCCAACCTGGAATGGCATCTGCTGATCCGCAAGAATAATCAGCAGATCGTAATCGCTCGCTGCTGTCAGTGTTTCCCGTGCCGTGGAGCCAACTGTGACAAGCCCATGAACTGCCGGATGTCGGCTGAGTTGCGCCAGAACTTCATCCAGGCGCATATTGGCGGTGCTGGCCTGCGGTAGTGGGAACATGACATATCCTGACTCTGATGATCTGATGTCATACGTATAGACGAAATCAATGCGGTTTGACTCACACCATCGCAGCCGATCGACTGCGATGGTGTGGATTGAGCGCGGTGAGGCATACTGTGTGCGGCTATTACGCCATAGTGATGATTACTTTCCCGCGGGCGCGCCCTGTTTCAAGATAGCGGATAGCTTCAGGAGTTTGGCATAATGGGTGTGTTCTATCGATCACAGGTGTCACCTTACCAGCTTCAAGCAACTCTTTGATTATAACCAAATCCTTCTGATTCGCTTTTGCCGTTTCCATGAGGCCAATGTTCATGGATCCGCCTCTTGAGACCCATCCGCCCAACAGAATAACCTCGAACAAGCGCAACATGCTTGTAAACCCGGCAACCGAGCAAATGCCATTAGGGGTTAATGCACGCTGGTAATCCGCAACCGAACGATTTCCCACAGCATCGAAAATCAGATCATAGTGCTGGCCATTACGGGTGAAGTCTTCTTTTGTATAATCAATCACATGATCTGCGCCAATCGAGCGCACCATGTCCAGATTGCGTGTGCTACATACCCCAGTCACTTCAGTCCCGAAGGATTTAGCGATCTGCACCGCAAAGGTACCCACACCACCAGATGCACCATTAATCAGCACCTTCTGGCCTGGCTGAATCTTGCCCTTATCGCGCAACCCTTGTAACGCGGTAAAGGCCGCTACTGGGACAGCAGCAGCTGCCTCAAACGACATATTGGCTGGTTTCAGGGCCAATAGCTCTTCGCTGGCACAAGCATACTCAGCAAAGCTGCCCGCACCAATCGCTCCAAATACCTCATCACCTACCTTAAACTGTGTGACATCCTTACCAACTGCCTCAACACGCCCGGCGACATCAGCGCCAAGCAGGGATCTTTTCGGTTTGAGCAGCCCAAACGCTAAGCGGGCAATGAATGGCGCACCCCGCATGGTATGCCAATCCAGTGGATTTGCGGATGCCGCGTGAATTTTTATCAGAACCTGATGATCCAGAGGCATTGGTTTTTCAATGTCTTTGAGCTGAAGCACATCCGGTGACCCGTATTTGGTGAATAGAATCGCTTGCATGGTGTTATCCCTTCCTTTATAGAAACTGAATCCCTTAACGATTAGCTACACTCTCATGAACAGTTCCCACCACCGGCGCTAATCACCCGTGGTATCACGATTGACTGAGAGTAATGGCAGGCCTACATTACGCACCTTTTTCAGCAATCCATACAGTGCGGCCTGATCAACCACCACACAGGTCAATAGCGTATCATTGCCTACCAGCGAGATGGTTACCCCAAACCAATCTCCCCACTGCTGCCTCAGTTGGCCTTTGACCATAATCTGATAGATCATTGGTTCATTTGAATCAATTGTGGGAGTACATGTATGTACCATGGCTCTATACCGCTTATCGTCCGTGCCACTTGCTTCACCTACACAGCATAGCGACAGTACGGTATGGTCGTATAGCTACTAAAGTAGGGTTGGCGGTATTGTTGTAGGATCTCTGGGGAGGATCATACCTGCCGAGGCTATAACAAGCCCAACTCGCGGGCGCGAGCAATCGCTTCGGTGCGACTTTGGACGTCCAGTTTGGCAAAGATTCTTTGATTATGCCCTTTAACTGTACTCAAGGCGAGGAATAGCCGCGTGCTAATGTCCTGATTCGAGAGCCCCTGCGTAATCAGTTGAAGGACTTCCAGTTCACGTTGGCTCAATGGTTCGATCAGCGTCCGTTCAGTGGGCCGATACACATTCTTTGCACTATTCTGCCGTTCTGATTCAAAGGCAGCCAACAACCTGCCAATATAATCTGGTAGCATCCCACGTTCAGCCGCTTCAGACAAAAGTCGCTTCATTGGGATCCCTTCGTCAACAAACGTACGAATGAACCCGGCTGACTCTGCCAGAAACAATGCGTCGCCCAGTAATTGTAGTGCCTGATTCTGTTCACCTTGGATATGGAGAGCAATTGCTTGGAGAACCATTACCTTGAGTCGTTCATCCTGCCAACCCTTTTCCTCTGTTTGAGTTCGTAATGGCTCTAGTAGGGTTAATGCTGCCGAAGCGTTACCTTGTGCAAGGTATACCCGCGTCTGGCTCATAGGGATTTCGTGCATTTGGGCCAGTTGAGCCGCTGATGCCAGATCGCCTTGCTGAAGCAATAGAAGCACTTGTGCAGCAGCCACCTCGGGTATACGATACACGAAGTTATGCTGGCGCACGCTCTGAGCGACCTCCGCCAACAGAACGGCCGCGCTAGCCAGATCTCCCTGAGTAAGTTTCAGGCGAACGAGAAATAGCTCACAAATAATAAATCGATCAATAACATGTTCATACTGCCGCGCTAATTGAACGCTCCGTTGCCCATGCTGCAAGGCAGCATCTAGGTCGTTCCATTCATAATAAATCCGCGCCAGACCAATATACGCTTCATAGGCGATCGACTGCGGGTGATCACCAAATAACCGAAGCACACGCTGGTAGGTCTGGGCTGCCAGAGCAAGTTGGTTATCAGCTTCCTGAATGTTACCTAGGCCAATCGTCGCCAATAAATGCACGAAGATATTTCCCGACGTCTGGCTAATTGATATGGCTTCGCTATAGGCCCGGCTAGCCGCGACACGATCGCCCCGAAACTGGTGGGCATACCCCAACGTCCAGATCGCAGTGGTACGGGAGCCGAGGCTATCGGGGCGGAGATATTCGAGAGCACGATGTGCCTGAACAATAATAGTTTCTATTTGATACTGACTGAGTGCCAGAGTAGCTCGTGCTGCGGCAATTTGCCCAATAAGATCGCGGGTCTTTTCGTCCAGTTCAACGCCTTGCAAGGCTGTTTCCGCCGCTTGTAATCGCTGTTCGACACCGATCGTTTGGCCGATAACCAGCGCCAGTGAGGCATACCTGACCCATAAGACGGGCCTGGCATCTAATACGGTTGTGGGTAGCGACGCCAGCCAGTTCAATACCGGCATCACCCCAACACGTGAGGTCAGCGGCAAACCATTTTCTTCAATCAGGCGTATGGCGCGCTCAATATCATTGGCAGCGGCAGCATGCTGAAACGCTTCCAGCTTCAGGTTATTCTCTTCATACCAAATGCTGGCACGGATGTGATATTCAGCCAGGCTGTTCCCTGCATCCGCGCTGGATGCAGCGACAGTCTGGTGTAAGCGCTGCCGCAATAGATCTGCAAACAGATGATGATAACGATACCAATGCCGCTCATTATCAAGGGGAATAATAAACATATTGGCGTGTTCAAGATACGCCAGAGTTTCCGCCCCGGAAGGAGCCAAGTTACGCAGAACGGCATCACAGAGTGGCCCGCATAGACGATCAAGGATCGCTGTGTGCAGCAGAAACGTTTGGACGCTTGCGGGCTGCTGTTGTAGCACTTCCTCAACCAAATAGTCCATCACGAAATGGTGGCTGCCGGTAAACGATCTGATAAAACTGGTAGCATCTTTGTGACCCTGCATTGAAATCGCGGCTAATTGCAGGCCAGCAATCCAGCCCTCGGTGCGGGTTTCCAGTGCGGCAATATCTATAGCCGAGAGATCAAGGCCCATCACCTGGTTGAGAAATCCAGCCGCTTCGGAAGAGGTAAAACGTAAATCCGCAACGCGCAGTTCAGTCAATTGACCCTGCGCACGTAAGCGAGCCAACGGGAGCTGTGGATCCTCACGAGTCGCAATCACCAAGTGCATCTGTGCTGGCAAATGCTTGAGTAGAAAGGTGAGGGCAGTGTCAACTGGCTCGGCATCAATAACATGATAGTCGTCCAGAACAAGAATAAACTGCTCTGGGATGCCGGTGATTTCATTGAGTAGGCTGGTCAGAATCGCTTCAAGCGGTGGTGGCTGTGGGGATTGTAACGCACTAACGATCCCTTCGCCAAGATCTGCCATTATCGTCCGCAAGGCAGCCACGAGATACGCCAGAAAGCGAGTAGGGTCGCTATCCTTCTCATCGAGCGACAGCCAGGCGACTGGTCGTTTGTGGTTGGCCATCCATTCACTCACCAGCGTCGTTTTACCAAAGCCAGCCGGAGCAGAGATAAGCGTCAGTTTGCGCTGCAAGCCCGCATTCAGTTGCTCGATCAGGCGCGGGCGCAGAACCACACTCGCCCGAGGCGGAGGCGCATATAGTTTGGTGACTAACATTGGTGTAGGCATAGATCTATTATAACTGGACTTTCAGAAGCGCCGTCACACGGATTGGTATCTTGCATGATGAAGGAGGGTCTTGCTACAGTTTTGCCAGATCGCGTATCAATATAGTTGCATCTTTAGTTCGTATAAGGTACAGTGAACTGTACATTCTGGGCATGAATCCCAATAGATTGCACCGCATTCCTGTGGGATGCCATTATCCCATATTTGCATGCTAGCCCTCTTAGGGTAAGAACATCCGCTACAGTTCGCAAGCGCCATACATGCCTACTAATAAGGTAAGGAGCACACAATGTCCTGGCAATCTCAATATGTAACCGTCAATGGTATTCAGCTTCACTATCAGCGAACTGGTGGGAACAAGCCAGTGGTTGTGCTTGTGCATGGAATGACCGACTATAGCCTATATTGGTCGCGGGTTGTACGCGCATTAGAGGACACATACGATCTTGTATTTTATGACATGCGCGGCCATGGGCTTTCTGAAACGCCAGAAATAGGCTATCGACCGGAAGATTATGCTCGCGATTTGCTTGCATTGATTGCTACTCTTCGTCTGGATCGGCCCGCAGTCATAGGGCATTCGCTTGGCGCTGCTACCACCATAACTGCTGCCTCACTCAATTCGCAAGCCCTGCGCTGCATTGTGCTTGAAGATCCACCATGGCCAGCACAAGTTGCCACCCCAGAGCAATATGCGGCCCACGCGGAAAATTGGAAAGCTGGGATTAGTGCATTGCAACAACTCGATCATGCTGGGCGTGTTGCACACTGCCAGGCCGAACACCCAACCTGGCATGCGGAAGATTGTGCGCGGCGGGCTGAATCGGATCGCTTTGTGCAACCACAGATCTTTAGTGGTTTCATCCCAATGATGACTCACCCATGGAAGGCAATGGCGGCGAGGGTTGAATGCCCATCGTTGCTGATCACTAGCGACCCCGCGTTAGGCGGTATCGTCACATCAGCCACCGCCAAAGCATTTACCCGAGCTGCACCAACGAGTAGTGTCATTAACATTCCAGGTGCAGGGCATGCCATTCATCGTGAGCAGTTTGATGCG
>JANLSE010000678.1:0-3370 GCA_031362265.1 Roseiflexaceae bacterium | reverse complement strand
CAGGAGCTGAACCAGAAGGCCATGAAGTCAGTCAGTTTGCCCAACCTGAACCAAACCAGTTCCTCCATATCTATCGAGAAGCCGAAGTCTTTCAGGCGGTTCATCGTGGGCGCATCACCCGCCAGCCATGTGACGTTTGGCTTATGACGAACCTCCCAATTGAAGGACTTCCGATTACGCAACTCATCACCACAGAACAGCTTCTGGGAATCCCAACAGGCATAAAGAGTGACAAATGGCTAGAGCTGCTTCAACTGGCACAGTATCGATTTGAGGAACAGTTGCCACTACCAGCCAAGCTACTCCAGGATGCGCTACCTGTGGCTCCTGCAACCGCACAAAAGCTGTTGCGTAATTTGGCTATAGCGCAACCAGACCGCTGGCAGTGGCGCACTGGGCCTACCACGGTAAAGGGCGGGCGTCCACCGCAGATGCTGGTGCCGATTATCCCTGGTTCCGTTTCCTGATACTCATCCGTGATTGCGAGGGCGTGTCCATGGCTCAAAGGCGAACCAGGTGACACCCCCCTGGTTTGAAACTGCGATTATTGACTTACCACGGGATGAGCAGTAAACCACGACACTCATGCACTGTGCTTGCTTGAATCAATCTGAGGTTTTTTCATTTGTCTAGTATAGAACTATACATGTTCTGCCGCTGGATATACTTAAACGACGCCAAACGCCCCACTAAACAGCGGCCCTCCATCAAGAATGAGACTTCTGTTGGACGGTTAACCAACCGCTCTCTAGGCAGAGGTTTTTTCATTTATCTAGATTATGATCGTATACGTTCTGCCGCTGGATATACTCGAATGTCGTAAGCGCACGAAGCAACAAATGCCAGGAGGCACTACACAGGCTTCCAAAATGCTTGCATTGGGGACAATTTCAGGTTCGCGTTGAAGGCCTGATTGGGCTGAGGTTTTTTCATTTGTCTAGATTATGATCGTACAGGTTACTCCCCACTGGATATACTCGCGACGCTTCCAAATCGAGTGGGTCAACCTAGACTTTGTAGCCAATCAAAGACATCGAAGACAAGCTTGAAGTGCGAGCAACGCTATCACTTGGCCGAACCTCGCCTGTGGGCGAATCCAATGTAGATGCGGAGACACGAGCGGAAGATCAGGCAAGCTATACCTTTGGCCATCGAAGTAGATAGTGCTTGCTGGTCGCGGTATTTCACGTTTGTGAGGTGCAATCTAGTTTCCGCTGAAGATACCTGAAGAAGATTGGCAACCCTTTACTGGCATTTGGCAACAGTGGCATGTTAGTTCAGGAGCAATGTGGTGACAGCATAAATCTACTTTGACCAAGCTGTAAAATGGCAATCAAGGTACAGCCGGGGAACACACAAATGCAGTCAGGTCGCCAAGGAAGAATGCACTTTCCATTGAATAGCTCGTATGTTCAAATACGAATGGCCTTTTCTTGTAATGGTGATCAAATGAATAACTCGTATGCTCAAATATGAATGGTCTTTTATTGTGATGATGATCAAAATGTAGTAGCATGATCGTAAAGACGCCGCCCCACATACGCCAGCAAGCAATTGAGGGGCAGCGCCTTTGCAGAAGCGGCGAACTGAGCGCACGCCTGCTTCCTTGTGGTATTGATTGTACCATGGCGATCAATACTAATTCAATATGCCGCCTGCGCTCCGGCATGGAGGGAGCATGGGAGATAACGCCCGAACGAGTGACGTGATTGCCATGGCGATGGCCGCGTTACTGTGCAGCCTGGCCATCAGCGCTGCCATCCGCCCCGATGCGGTTGTGGTACTTCAGATTATCGTGCCCGTGATTGGCTCGATATTGATGTGCTACTATACTCGCCGCTAGTTGTGCCGTGCCAGCGGGCGAATCACTCGTTGGCACTTCCTAATACAGCGCCAGACAAGCGACCTGAATGTTTTCGGCGTCCCCTTTTCACGCGTTTCTCACCCACTTGGCAAAACGATACAATGCCGTACCTTAACTGAACCCACCTTCGTTATCCTTGTATCGACATATCGTGCATGATATACTCGATGGCAGAGAACAGCCTTTCCTGCTTACGCAGTAGCTGGTCCAGTGTGTTAGGCATTCGAGCAAGTGGTACTATGACAACCCCCGAAGCACGCGCTCGTACTGAGATTGATACCCTCTTAGTTGCTGCTGGCTGGCAGGTGCAAGATCGTGCCCAAATGAACCCCTTGGCCGCTCAAGGGGTGGCCATCCGTGAGTTCTCGCTCAGCACGGGCTTTGCCGATTACTTGCTCTTCGTGAATGGCAAGGCAATTGGCGCAATCGAGGCCAAGGCAGTTGGCATGCCACTGAGTGGGGTAGAGCTCCAGACGGAGCAATATTCTGCTGGCCTGCCCAACTATGTCAAATCCTGGGCGCGCCCGCTGCCCTTCCTCTACCAAAGCACCGGTGTGGAGACGTTCTTCACCGACCGGCGCGACCCGCAGCCGCGTAGCCGTCGCGTGTTTGCCTTCCATCAACCCGCCACTCTGGCCACCTGGGCTAGTGAGACTGGTAGTCTGCGTGCGCGCCTCCAGTCCCAGCCGCCGCTCATTCATGGCGCACTCTGGCCTGCCCAGATTGAAGCCATTACTAACCTGGAGCAATCGCTGGCCGAGGATCGACCACGCGCGCTGATCCAAATGGCGACAGGTAGTGGTAAGACGTTTACTGCGGTCAGTTTTGTCTACCGGCTGATCAAGCATAGTGGCGCACGTCGCGTGCTGTTTCTGGTTGATCGCGGGAACCTGGGGCGACAGACGCTGCGCGAGTTTCAGCAGTATGTGACGCCCGATGATGGGCGCAAGTTCACTGAGCTGTATAACGTGCAGCAGTTGCAGAGCAATTCCTTCGATCCGGTTAGCCGCGTGTGTATCACGACGATCCAGCGGCTGTACTCCATGCTCCGCGGCGAGGAAGCATTCGACCCTGAGAATGAGGAAGCCTCGTCGTTCGAGCTGGATGACCTGGCGACCATGGCGCAAAAGGATGTGCGCTACAACCCGAAACTACCGATTGAGCTGTTCGATATGATTGTGACCGATGAGTGTCATCGCTCAATCTACAACCTATGGCGTCAGGTGCTGGAATATTTCGATGCGCATTTGATCGGCCTGACCGCAACGCCTTCCAAGCAAACCTTTGGCTTCTTCAACCAGAACCTGGTGATGGAATACTCGCGCCAACGTGCCGTGATTGATGGCGTGAATGTCGATGGCGATGTGTACCGCATTCGTACTGCGATTACCGAGGGTGGTAGCACCGTTGAGGCTGGGTATACGGTAGGCAAGCGCAATCGCCAAACGCGTGCCGTGCGCTGGGAGGAAATCGACGAGGACTTGACCTACAGCGCCAACCAACTTG
>JANLSE010000671.1:0-3701 GCA_031362265.1 Roseiflexaceae bacterium | reverse complement strand
TGCTGCAAGGATAGAGGGCCCGCAGGATTCGAGAGGCTGACTGCACGCCCTGTCCGCTATCCGTGCCCGATCCCAGCCAATCCACGTCATCGTTGTGCACCGTGCTGCGAGGCGGCAGCCCTTGGGCAACTGACGCCACTGACAGCCGGTCGTCAGCAGATTGAGAATCGCGTCAACGGCTAAACGTGTTCGCCGCCCCACACGATTGTGGTTGTCGCGGTGCTTAATTTCTTCCTGTTTCGCGTTCTACCAGGCGATCCGGCCAAAGCTGGTGTTCGTGATCCACGGCTCACACGCGATGCGCAACAGGCGATTCGAGAACGCTTTGGCCTCGACAAGCCATTGATCATTAATACAACAGGCAACCCATTCGACAGCCAATTCTTCCGCTATTTCGGCAACTTATTGCGTGGCGATCTCGGTATCTCATACAACTTCAACCGCCCTGTGGCAGGGCTATTGCGTGAGCGTCTGGTCAATACGGCATTACTTGTCACCATTGGCAATCTTCTCGCGATCATCATTGGCATCGCGTTGGGGGTCGCAGCAGCATGGAAACGTGGCACGATTATCGATGTTGCCTCGTTGGTATTTAGCCTCTTCACCTGGGCATTACCAACCTTTTTCCTTGGAATTATTCTTCTTATCGTTGGAAGTAACTATCTAGGGTTACCGGTTGGTGGAATGCGCACTTCTGGCCGCCAGTATGCATCGATTATGGAACAAGTTGTTGATGTTGGGCGGCACTTGTTTATGCCAACCGTCGTTCTTGTGGTTGTATTACTTGGTCAGTTCATGCTGATTATGCGCAGCTCACTTCTTGAAGTGCTTGGTGAGGATTATATTCTGACAGCCAAGGCCAAAGGGTTAAGCGAATCGCAGATCATGCGTAATCACGCCATGCGGCCCGCCATGTTGCCAGTTATCACACTAATCGCATTGACACTTGGCTTTACTGTGAGTGGCTCTATTCTGATCGAGTCGGTCTTCTCTTGGCCCGGTATTGGGAGTGCGGTGTTTGAAGCGGTCAGTCGCCGCGATTACCCCATGCTCCAAGGTGCATTCCTGATCATCACAATCAGTGTCATTCTCGCCAATACCACCGCAGATTTGCTCTATACAGCACTTGATCCAAGGGTAAGGCCAGCATAACGCCATCACAAGTACCAGCTTTAGGCATCTACCATCCAACAAGCATCATTGGATATCAACATGGCAATTATCCTCAACCAACCAGCGGCCCCTCCAACAACCCGGCCTGCGCAGGATTTCTGGCGTCAGTTTCGGCGTAGCCCGATTGGCATCGTTGGTCTTGTTATGCTCCTTACCGTTGTAGGGATGGCAGTCTTCGCACCGAAAATAGCCCCATACGACCCATATAAGGCCGTTCGTGCGCGGATCGACACGATCTATGCACCACCTAGCGCAGAACACCTGCTCGGCACAGATGATGGTGGTAAGGATGTTCTCAGCCAGTTCATCTATGGATCACGTGTCTCACTACTGATCGGGTTTACTGCTGCACTCATAACTGTGCTTATTGGTGGGGCAATCGGCCTCATTGCAGGCTATTTTGGCGGCTATACAGGTATCATTCTTATGCGAATCACCGATACGTTTCTGGTTATTCCCGATCTACCGCTCTATGTCGTTTTAGTCGCACTGCTTGGCGCCAATATATGGAATATTATTCTAGCCATCGCAATTATTGGGTGGACAAGTACTGCAAGAGTTGTTTATTCCCAGACAATCTCGGTCAAGGAGCGGCTGTTTGTTACGCGTGCACGCGCGATCGGTGCACCAGACCTCCATATCATTACACGCCATGTGCTGCCAATGATCCTGCCGCTGATCCTTTCGCAGAATGCGCTCACAATCTCTGTCGCCATCCTCAGCGAGTCAGGCCTCGCCTTTATTGGGCTTGGCGATCCAACCCTCATCAGTTGGGGGACAATGCTCAACTTTGCCTTTAGCCGTGGCGCAATCTCAAGCGGTGCTTGGTGGGCATTGCTCCCACCTGGGTTAGGGATTGTCTGGATCGTTTTGGCTTGGACGCTCCTAGGCTATGTTATCGAAGAGA
The DNA here is from genome assembly GCA_031362265.1 of Roseiflexaceae bacterium. GTDB lineage: Bacteria > Chloroflexota > Chloroflexia > Chloroflexales > Roseiflexaceae > JANLSE01. The sequence goes on along the minus strand of JANLSE010000671.1, from coordinate 1,621 downwards.
TTGTCAACCCACGCTTACGTGCTCATCACCTCATGCCCGAGCGGCCAATTGGTGATCGGCATTGATTCGCAGATCAGCGCAGCTGGTTTTCCCAACACAAATGTCAATGCGACAACTAATGCGTGCGAGCCGGTGCCCGAAAGTTTACGTGCTAACAAATCGGTGTCGAGCGGAGAACCGCGCTTCTTCACCGTCACAGATCCAGCATCAAGTTCGCGCAAGCGCGCCTGAATACGTTTGAGATTAAATGGCATCCATTCGATCACACGCCAGCTACGTGCAAATGGCGTCTCAATCACCTGATCACTTGTAAGATACGCAATCTCGCGGTCAATTTGTGCAACCCCCAATTGGCCTGCTAGCATTTGTACTAACCCAGCCCGAATCACTGCCGAATCGGGTTCATACAGCACCTTGCCTGGCTCCTGCAATGGCACAATCGGTTGCGCTTGGCCGGTTGGCAGAAAGAGCGTATGGGTAGCATCATGCCGATCAATCACAGTTGCACGCTTACCGGCCTGCCCAAGCGCACCAAGCCAGAGCACTGCCTCCTTTAATTCGTACCCAACCGAGATAAACTCGAGCTCAAAGGCACCAAATCCCACCAAATCCTCGTCGGCGACACCAGGTGCCAATTTGACGCCAATTGCGGGAGTATGCTGTCGCCACGTATCAATCAGTGTGATTGGTGGCTGATATTTAGCTAGTTCAAACACTCGCCGCCCTGCGCTACGCCGCGCCGGATCAAAGAATATTGCATCTGCCTGTGGTGGCGCCATCGTTTCCAAATCAAGTTCTAGGTATTCAATCTGGCTGGCACAGCTCAGTGCCGTTGCATTTGCACGAGCGATTGCCAACCGTAATGGATCGTTATCGACCGCAACTACACGAGCGACCCTTGCGAGTGCAAGCGTATCTCCACCAATTCCACAGCAAAGATCTGCAATCAAGCCAGCATCAAGCTGCGCATAGCGTTTCGCTCGGTGTCTCGCTGTCGTTATCCCCGAAGCCTGCTCAAGTGCCTCACGTACAAAGAACATTCGCTCAGCATCTGGAAACTTTGGCAATGCTCGCCTGCGCAGCAAGGCTGTCTCATATGCGGCGGCAGCTTGTATTGGGCTAGCGAGGCGTCGCAGGCGTGAAATCTCGCTCAGTTGCGCCGCGTCTGAAAGATCGCCTGCCTCCGCTACGGCAATAAGTTCGCGGCCTGCATCTGTCAGTAGCCATGCGAATGTCTCCAGATCCATCATATTGCCTCGCTCAAAATGGAACGCCTCTCTTCACAATTCCGGAAGAGAGGCGCATGTAATCTACACTACAAATGATAGCCTATTCAATATCGACACCGCAAGCGCTTATGTTACTTCGACAGCAATATCCTCTGCAACCAGTGGCAGGGCAAAACTAAATGTTGTGCCAACATTCAGCTCACTCTCAACCCAGATTCGCCCGCCATGGCCTTCGACGATCTGCTGACAGATCGATAACCCTAAGCCAAGGTGGCTACCATAGATTGATTTCTGGTTATGCGCACGGTAGAAGCGCTTGAATATCTTACCAATATCACCAGGCGCTATTCCCATTCCAGTATCACTTACCGAAACCCAGATCTCATCTTCAC
>JANLSE010000656.1:0-3384 GCA_031362265.1 Roseiflexaceae bacterium | reverse complement strand
GAGAAATTCGATTATACCAAGGGTCATAAATTCTCTACCTATGCGACATGGTGGATTCGCCAGGCTATTACACGTGCCATTGCGGATCAAAGTCGCACTATTCGCCTCCCTGTCCATATGGGTGAGGCAATCAGCCAGGTGAAGCGTACCTCGCATAAACTCCAGCAGTCGATGCAGCGCGAGCCTTCTCCCGAGGAGATCGCTGATGCGCTTGGGATCAGTTCCACCAAGGTGCGCAGAACTCTTGAGGCTTCGATGCACCCGCTCTCGCTCGAAATGCCAGTAGGCCAAGAGGGTGAGGGGCGCATGGGTGATTTCATTGAAGATGATCGCATTTCAACACCCGCCGATGCAGCTGCAACCTCAATGTTACGTGAGCAGATCGAGGAAGTACTCCAGAAGCTACCTGAGCGTGAGCGCAAGATTATTCAATTGCGCTATGGTCTCAAGGATGGTCGCTATCGTACTCTCGAAGAAGTTGGTGTCGAGTTTGGTATTACCCGCGAACGTATCCGCCAGATCGAAGCAGTGGCGTTGCGCAAGTTGCGCCATCCACACCTTGGGAAGAAACTACGTGGGTATCTGGAATAACCGTTTTAATATAACTACTCAACGCCGGGGTGCAGATATCATGTCTGCCCTCGGTGTTTTGTTTCTGCACTTTATCACCACAGAGATACGAGAACCCAGAGTTTACTTTTTATATTGGTCTCTGTGTTCTCTGTGTCTCTGTGTCTCTGTGGTACTATCTTACATACTCTTGATTGGATGAAGGTTCGGTTTGCATGCCACAGCCTACGATTGCCGTTATCGTCCCTGCGCTTACTGGCCACCCCGAAGCCTTATTGTCAAGCCTTGCCAACCAGACGCTTAAGCCCACTGAGATTGAGATTGTCGAGGGTATCAGGCCAAATGGCCGTGCACGTAACATAGGGGTAGCACGTACAGTGGCCCCGATTCTGGTATTCATTGATGATGATGCACTGGCGGGTGATAGAACACTGCTTGAGCGATTAGTTGTGCCGCTGCTGGCAGATCCAACAATTGGCGTGACAGGCGCATCCAAATTGCTACCTCTTGATGCGCCGCCCTTCCAACGCTGGGTTGCGCGTGAGGTTCCGCGTATTGAACATCCAGTAGTTCATTGCCTTACTGAAACCAACCCAGATCCACCCTCGTTCTATTGCGATATTACAACTACATGTTGTGCCATGCGGCGCGCGGTGTTTGAGCAGGCCGGCGGCTTCGACGAAGGGCTTGTGCGTGGGGTGGATACTGAGTTCTTTGTGCGTGTGCGGCGACTACAATACCATTTGGAAGGCGAAGGGCTGGCACTCGCAGATTCTTCCTTGCCTGTGCCTATACCTGGCGCTCAGTATCGATTGATGCTTGTACCCGAAACCTGGGTGTACCATCCAGCACCAGCGACGCTACGTGCCTTGTTGCGTAAACAGTTCTGGTATGGAGTTGGCCATGCCCAGGAGGTGCACCGTGACCCAAGCCGGGCACGTGGCCGTATGTTAACTACCCCATTCCATGCGCTCTGGTTTCTACTTGTGCGTACTGCCATTATTCTGCCAAATATCGTACTACCATATTCATATGCGGCGCCATCTTGGCACATAGGTTTCAAGCCACTCAAAGCACTCGCTTCATATGCATCGGCACTAGGATATGTCTGGGGATGGTATAGGCAGGCATAAGCATTGGAGCATTGGAGCATTGGAGCGATCGAACATTTGAGCATTGAAGCAGTTCTAGGTTCTTCGTCCTTGGAACATTGCGTCTTTGCGTCTTTGCGTTCCTGCGCTCTGCGCTGTGCGTTCTACGCTTTGTTACGTCTGCTGCGGAGCCAGAGGATGAGTGCAACGAGCCAGCCAGACCAACTCAGTATGCGCCAACCGAAATGCCCTACCATGAGCATTGCCCATATAATTGTGCGCCCAATCGCAACGAGCCCACGTCGGCTCAGAGCCACATGCGCGCGTGCATCCCAATCGAATTGTGTGATCAGTTCCAGTACATTGGCACGAATACATTGCTCAAGTGAGTCGACATAAATCGTGTCGGTATGTTGTGCGGCAAGTAACAAATCGCGCTGTAAGCGTGGCCAGTGGTGTTGGTTGGCCTCATGAGGCATATGTTCACCAATACTCACCGCAATTGCATCAGATCCAGGGCCATAGCTTGCGATCAGAGCGCCCCCAAGATCGTTGTTCAACCAATCGATTGGCACATCACTGCTGCACAGCAGTACATCCACGTCTGAGGGCAGATCGAGAATATCAAGTGCCCGTTGCATAAGGGTTGTATGTGCGCGGCGGTCGTCTGCAATAAATGGTAGTTGATAGGCGTGTACTTCATTCCCATCGTGACGCATGGTGGCTATGAGATCGCGATATGCAGCTTTTGAAGATGGGTAGAGTGCATTATCGCGGGCGAGCCACAGGCCACGTGCAAAATTGCGGAGTGCGCGCCATGTACTCCAATCGCTTGGGTCACTATCATCGGTTGGTGGCTCGATTGCCAGCCCAATTGCAGCGAACTGGAACTGTTCTTGGGCTACCCATGTTCGCAGATTACGGTAATAGGCGGCCGCACGCGGGTAATTTGCCAGGCTAAGCGATCCTCCCTCACTACTGGGTGAGCAGATCCAGGCAATGATCGGTATCTGATGATCGCTAAGCAGCCGAATAATTGCAGCCTGGGTTGTGTCAAGATCAGTAAGTGCCACTGCAACACCCGCCGAGCATTTGTGTAGTGTTGTGAGTACTGCGGGCTGCTGGAGCAGCGCAAGGAGCGCCGCAGATTCGCCCGGTTCAGTGAAGAAGAAGAGTTGAGGATGTTGCATTAGTTGTTCTTGTACGATGGAGTTTTCCAGATTGCTCATACGACCTGCCCCGAATATGCGTGAATCGCATTATACTAGCAGCTGAGACAATCTGAACAAATGAGGCCGCGCATGTCCATGATCGTTGAGACAACCAACCTCACTCGCCGTTATGGTGATACCGTCGCGCTCGATCAGTTGAACCTTCAAATCCCAGAGGGTGCAATCTTTGGCTTTATCGGGCCAAATGGTGCCGGCAAAACAACCACAATGCGGATTCTGACCACACTGCTTGAGCCGAGTAGTGGCGAGGCACAGGTAGCTGGAATATCGGTGCAGCGCGATCCGCGTGGCGTACGGAAAGTCGTTGGGTTTATGCCCGACTTTTTTGGTGTCTACGACAATATGAAGGCCTGGGAATATCTTGATTTCTTTGGCCGTGCATATGGTGTACCAGCCAATAAGCGCCCTGGGTTGATTGATGAGCTACTCACATTGGTGGATCTCAGCCATAAACGCGATGAGTATGTGATGGGTCTTTCACGTGGTATGAG
>JANLSE010000512.1:0-2081 GCA_031362265.1 Roseiflexaceae bacterium | reverse complement strand
GTGGCACACTCAGTTGCATGGTCAGTTGCTCCGGCAGGTAATCTGTTACCAGCAGGATATCGCGACCAACGATGTCGAGCTTGCTCTTGTCCACGCCAGAAGCGGACATCCAGAAGTGGGCAGCATTATGTGGGGAGCGGGCGCTAAGGTTACCATAGCTGAGCCCGCCAATACCATACAATCGTTTGACCTGGCGTAGCTCACGCTCATTGAGGTATTCATGGATTGGAAATGGTGCTGGCAAGAGGCCCAATGTGTCGAGTTGGCGACCCGCCCAACCGATCTGTTTTGTGCAAGCATCGCCCTGCCAGAGCGCTTCGGGAAGATTTGGAATATACTCATTGTTGATAACCAAATGGCTAAATGCCAAAGGCTGAATACGCTCAAAGATACGGTCGAAGAACGATTGCTCATCTTCGGTGAAGCGCACAACATAATGGCCTTGCTCGATCGTGATGAAATGGCTCTCCAACACACCATCGACGCGCGTATTATAGATTACCATATTCGAAAGTGAGCGTACCAGAACCGGATACGTTGCTTTCATGACTTCGCGCTGATTATCGCTACCCTCAACAACGGTGGCGACAAACGTGCCCTGGCCGCGGCGTTGGACCGAGCGGGGCTTATCGATATCGCATAAATTTATGACAAGGCGTACGGTATGTTGCTGATCGCCTTGTTCGCCTTCAACCATTGAGCTGCTTGAGTCGCGGTAGAGGTGCCCTAAACGCAGAATAGTTGCGCGCAACCCTTGCGCAAACCAATTCACGAGCTCACTACTCGTCTCACCAGCAGTAGTAAATGTAAGTTGCTCTTCGGAACCAAGTACCAGCGTTGGTGCTAGATCAGCTGTGTTTGTCATGATCATTCCCTTGTTGACGATTGTATCAATAAGTATATCAATAATGGATTCGTGTTAATGTTTCCAGATTCTGCACAGAATAGCGTTAGTATGGTGGGCTGTCAAGTTTTATGGCATCAAGTATTGTTAGGCATCGTGGGTAAAGCCACTCATCTAGGGAATCGAGAGATCGCAGCTTGGCCACAATTTGGTATAATGCCAACTGTTTGAATACCAATGTGGCACGAGGAGGCAGAATCCATGACATCATATATTGCCCAGTTTATCTATTTGCTCTTCGAGGCACTCTCACTTGCAATCCTCGGGCGCGTTCTACTCTCATGGGTAGATCCTACGGGAAATATGCGTATCAGCCAGATATTACGCGAAGTGACTGAGCCAATCTTAGCGCCGATTCGCAGTCTGATGCCAAACATGGCTATGTTTGATCCATCACCGATTATTGCAATGCTGCTCTTACAGGCGCTTGGGCGGCTCCTGAGTATGGCGATCACGGGGGGCTGATGTCGTTGCATCCTGCACCTCGGGTGGCTAGCCAGGGACTCGGGCTTGTTGTGTTTCTTGCTGGGGCTGCGACGCTCGGTGTTGAGATGATCGCCTCACGCTTACTCGCACCCTACTTCGGCACATCACAACCGATCTGGGCGGCGATCATTGGCCTCACACTTGTGTACCTCGCATTGGGCTACCGGATCGGTGGCAGTATTGCCGACCGTTGGTCCGTTGATCGAAGCCTGTATCGCGTTCTGCTCCTGGCCGGAATCCTCACTGCACTCATCCCGCTGATTGCCAAGCCGATCCTGCGTGGCGCTCAACTCGCGTTGGCAAATGTGGAAATTGGTGGTTTTTTGGGCGCGCTGGTGGGTGTGCTACTGCTCTTTGCCGCACCCGTGATTCTGCTTGCGATGGTGAGCCCTCTAGCAATTCGCGTGCGCTTGAATCAAGAAGAGCATGGCCTTGCGACTGCTGGGGTGACGGTTGGCACCATATCTGCGCTTTCAACCGTTGGTTCGATTATTGGTACATTCCTCACCGTGTTAGTCCTGATTCCGAGTATTGGCACTGCCCGAACGACCCTCCTTTACGCAGCGCTACTGACGCTGCTTGGTGCATTTGGGTTGCGTAGTCGGCGGGCGCTGATTGGTGTGGTTTGTTTCGTCCTACTGGCAATTGCTACTCTTGCCAAACAGGGTAGTGTGAAGGCTGCCGGATGCCA
>JANLSE010000502.1:0-3142 GCA_031362265.1 Roseiflexaceae bacterium | reverse complement strand
ATCGAGGAAAGCGCCGCGCCATGGATCAGCAAATATTGCGCCAGAAAGAACATTTTATTGTGTGCGGGTTTGGCCGGGTTGGCCGCGAGACATGCCAGCAACTTCGCAAGCAAGGGCAGTCTTTCGTTGTTGTTGATGCAGATCCCGAACGGGTGGTGCGAATCCAAGCGCTTGGATACTTATGTGTCGTAGGGGATGCATCCGATGATCAAATCCTTCAGCAGGCTGGAATCATGCGCGCGCGGGCATTACTGACTGCGGTGCAGGGCGATGCTGGCAATGTATATATTACACTCTCGGCACGTGCACTCAACTCCAAACTCTTTATTGTGGCGCGGGCAGCCACTGCCGAAGCGGAGCACAAGTTGCTGATCGCAGGCGCTAATCGGGTCATCTCGCCATACATTATGGGTGGTCGTGGTATGGCCACCACAGCATTGCGCCCGGCTGTGATGGAATTAATGGATCTTTTGGTGCATAGCGAAGAACTTGATATCTGGCTCGAAGAACGAACCGTTACCGCAGATTCACCACTCAACCAGATGTCGATTGCGACTGCACTACGCACTGAGCTTGCAGGCCAACATATCCTTGCCATCCGACATGCTGGCCTCGGCATGCGTGCCAACCCACCCGATGATGTTTCGCTCCAACCGGGCGATGTGCTGGTGTTATTGATGAAGCGATAGCAGGAGCACACAACGCAGAGCGCAAGAACGCAGAACGCACAACGCAAGAGCGCACAACGCAGAGCGCAAGAACGCGGAGGCACGGAGACGTTCCACCGCTTCAATGCTTCAATGCTTCAATGCTTCAATGCTCCACCCTGAGGGTACCCGGCTTGGCCCAGAGGGTACCCGGCTTCAATGCTTCAATGCTTCAATGCTCGCCAAGAGTGCATCGGCCTCGGTATCGCTCATATTGACGAGTGGGGAGCGGCACGAAGAGGCGGGCAGGTCGAGGCGCGGCATGAGGGCTTTAATCGCAGACACTGCGCCATAGTGCTTAAAGATATTGGTAATCTGGATGGCCTTCGCTTGGGCTTCGGCTGCATCTGGGCCACCATCGCGGATGGCACGTAGCTCTCGCGGGAAGATATTCGCGATGGCAAAAATGCCACCAGCGGCTCCATCGGCAATCGCCCGTGTGAAGAGTGGCGCCCCGCCGGTATAGATCTTCATGCTGGGATAGCGCTTAATCAGCAGCGCAGTATATTCTGCATCGCCACCACTATCCTTGAGACCATAGATCATATCGGGATGGCTAGCCAGGAGGCCATCAATAACGCCAGTAGTGATTGGAATTTGGCTCACCGGCGGGATGTGATATAGAACAATTTTCGAGCCATTCGGGAGTGCGTCGCAAACAGCGCGGTAATAGCTGGTGAGTCCATCGTCGCTGAGACTCTTGAAGAAGAAGGGTGGCAGAACCATGGCAGCTTCCACCCCACGCTCAATCGCGTAGCGTGTTGCGGCGATCGTCTCGGGAAGGTTTGCACAACCAGTACCAGCGATGACATTCAGGCCGCCACGCTCGCTGAGGCAGGTGTCGATCACGGCTTTGCGTTCGCTCAGGCTAAGCGATGGCCCTTCGCCAGTGGTGCCACATGGCACAATGCCATTAACGCCCTGTGCCTCAAGCCAACGCACATGAGGGCCGATTGCAGCAAGATCGGGTGGGCCGTGTGGTGATGTAAATGGGGTTGCGAGCGCAACATACAACTGTGGCATGATGGATATCCTCTCCTTGAGTGTCCTTTAGAATGCTTCATTCCTGCGTAGCGCATATTCTACCATATGGGGCAGGCTACGTACCTATCTGTGTGTCAGAGTATAATGCAGTGCACAACCTAGAGCAACAAATATCGACCTTGAAGGCAGCGGTAAGCGTTTGTGGAGGATGTATGGATTATACCGAAGTGATGCGGCAGGCGTGGGGTATCTTCAAAACACGTCGTGAGTTATGGATTCTGGGCGTCTTGAGTGCATTGTTCGGCCAGGGCGAATTTAGCGTCAGCACGAATGTCAACCAATCGTTCAATCAACCGAGCACAACCGGTGGCGGCACCGGACTTCCGCCATTTATTGAAGAAAACCTGGCTGGTTGGATGGCAAATCCCTGGCCATTGGTGATCGGTCTTATCGGCATAATTCTTGTTGTTGGGTTGCTTTTTCTCCTACTTGGTTCATGGATGCAAGCCGGACTCATCCACGGCACATCAATGGCACACCAGGGACAGCCAAATTCGGTTGGTGGGAGCCTGACATACGCACGTGGGCGCTATGGCGCAATGGTGCTCTTGAAATTGCTGTTGCAACTCCCAACACTAATCGTTGGCATCATTGCAATCGCGGTGTCTGTGCCGCTCTGGGTCAATATCATGGGCACTATTGACTCCCCCAATCCAGAGGCAATATTTCCTATGATGCTCGGCTCGTTTGCATGTCTTATTCCGCTGTTTTTGTTGGTTGGGCTATATGGCCTGGTTATTTCGCTGCTCGATGATCTGGCATTTCGCTATTGTGTGCTTGAGGGTAGCCGGCCATGGCAAAGCATTCGCCAGGCATGGCGCTTACTCACCGCGAACTTGGGCACCTGCTTAATCACCTGGGTATTACTTGGGGTTATTGCGTTTCTGTTTGGGTTAGTTGCGGCTATTCCACAATTTGCCCTGGTGTTCGCTACGATTAGCCAGCTAGCACGTGGCACAATAACGCCACTGGCTACTGGAACGATTGTTGCGCTGATTATCTATGGAATAACGCTGAGCGTTGGGGTTGGTGGTATTCTGACGAGCTTTAATGCTACGCTTTGGACAACGCTCTTCCGCCAATTTCAAGAAAGTGCGGCCTTACCAAGTAACTCAAGCGCAGCATCATCATTGGGTGGGTGAGTCAGCCCAGCACGCGCATCGCGCAGGAAGCGTTCAAGATAATACACATCATAGCTTGCACTTGTACGTAGGCTGAGCGCATCACGCCAGGTATCTTCAAGATGCTCGTTGGCGCGCTGGGCAAATCGTTCGGCCAGTTGCTCAATAATGTTCAGTATACGTTGCTGGCGGGGAGTAAGGTCAAATGGGGGCATGCAAACCTCATAACACAGCTATTTGTTCTTAGTGGCTCGGTGCTCTCTGTGATTC
>JANLSE010000496.1:0-3318 GCA_031362265.1 Roseiflexaceae bacterium | reverse complement strand
GAACAGCACTTCGAACGACCGAAGAACTTGTATAATGGCTGGTGGCAGGTTGTGCATGACTCGTCCCTTCGTGGTAGTTGGGTTCGAGACGAGCATACCCTGCCATTTCCGTTTTGTCTATCGAATGGATAAAGTCGAGCTTAGATAGTAGCTTCTCGCTATACTCCCTCCATTGAACATACACGCAGTACGTAGGTACAACTACAAGGAGATACTATCCATGAGCCTTACGACATCATCTGAGCGCTGGCATGTGCGCGGTATTCGGCTCCCCTATGGCGATCAAATCGAGGAATGCTGGATCGCCGATGGCATACTACACGATACGCCGATCCCTGGCGCGCGCAATTTGCCAGGTGGCTGGTTTCTTCCTGGCGGCCTTGTCGATACCCATGTTCACCTGACGATGGATTTTAATGGCGCCAAGTTGCCCGACGGCAGTCCGGCTCTTATTCGCTCGAACATGGCTGCTCATCGGGCTGCTGGGGTCTTGGCGGTACGCGATATTGGCGAGCGGCCAGAGACACAGATCACCTTGCCAGGAACAGATGGCCCGCATCTGGTTCGTTCTGGGCGGATTCTTGTACCACCTGGGCGCTTCCATCCTGGAGTTGGTACCGAGACCACCGCAGATCAGCTTGTTCAGGTTGGCCTGGCACAGATCGCCTCTGGTGCCACATGGGTGAAAGTCATTGCCGATTTCCCCGGCCCCGATGGCAATTGGTTCCGCCCAATCGTAAACTATTCACCAGAAGTATTGCGAGAATTGGTCGAAGCAGTCCATGCCGCTGGAGCACGTGTTGCTGCTCATGTCTCTGGCCCATTCGTGGCCGAAGTTGTGCGCGCAGGGATCGATTCGGTTGAGCACGGCCCACTGATTGATGCTGATGTGTTAGCTGAAATGGCTACGCGCGGCACATCCTGGACTCCCACACTCACTACCGTCATCGGCACACTAGAGCATATCCTCGCTGCTGGTGCGCCGATTGGTGGCTATATTCGTGAGGTGATCGCGCAGCTTAAGGAACTGATCCCACAGGCGGTAGCGCTAGGTATTCCTGTCATGGCCGGAACTGATGAATCGCCACATGGGACGATCGCTCTCGAAATTGCGCGTCTACACAGTTTTGGCTTAAACGCATCGGCGGCGCTTGCTGCTGCATCAACCATTCCGCGTGCATACCTGGGGCTGCCAGAAGTGGTAGCTGGGCAATCTGCCGATTTGGTCACATATAACGCCGATCCACGGGTGGCACCTGAGGTGCTCAGCCAACCGGCCAGCATTGTGTTTGCTGGTCGGCGGATTGATGCCAAGGAGTAACAATGAGCTTCGATGATTTTACTAAACTTGACAAATAGGTAAACTCAGGTATACTCACCGTAGTTCAAAAACAGCGTGTGAGAGAACAACTGATGCTGCCGCGCACGAACCTCCTTCTTAGCCTTCTTCTTGTAGCCCTGATTATTATCACGGGTCCATAAGAGCGTGGGAAGAGCAACGGTTCAGCAGATGTCATAACGAACGGCTCCTCCCAAACCGGGAGGAGCCATTTGTTTGCGACGCATCTTTCAACCGAAATCTTACGACAATGATGTCGGTGCCAGGGCAACAATGTTGTTGCCGAGGGTAGCTTGGTTTATGCCAAAAACCTGTGGTTCATGTTAGGGAGTGGTGTTTCGTAATACTCGTCCTGCGTGAAGTTGAGAGCAAAGGTCAGCGTAATAGGAGGATTTGATGAGTGAGAAGCGAACCGGCGCACAGATCATGTGTGAGGCGCTGATCCGTGATGGTGTGGAGGTCATGTTCGGTATACCTGGTGGCGCGATCATGCCGTTCTATTATGCCATGTGGGAATATCGCGATCAGTTGCGCCATGTACTCTGCCGCCACGAACAAGGTGCGGGCCATGCTGCCGAGGGCTATGCCCGTTCCACCGGCAAACTAGGCGTTTGTATTGGCACAAGCGGCCCAGGCACAACCAACCTTGTTACCCCAATCGCCGATGCAATGATGGACTCAACCGCATTACTAGCGATAACCGGACAGGTGAGTAGCCAGGTGCTTGGTAAAGATGCCTTCCAGGAGACGGATATTACTGGTATTACGATGCCTGTGACGAAGCACAACTACCTGGTCAAGAAGGTCGAAGAGCTACCATATGTCTTCAAAGAGGGTATTCATATCGCGATGACTGGACGCCCTGGCCCAGTACTGATCGATATCACGAAAGATACGATGCTGGCGCTTACTGTGCCAAACTGGGATATCAAGCTGAATCTGCCAGGCTACAAGCCCAATTACCAGGGCAATCGTAAGCAAGTGCGCGAGGCGCTCAAACTGCTGATGCAGGCCAAGAAACCGCTGATCATGGCTGGTAATGGCGTTGTCATGGCTAATGCCGAAGATGAGCTACGAGCCTTCTCAGAAACCTTACGCGTCCCAGTTATTACCACGCTGCATGGCCTTGGCTCATTCCCCGAGGATCATCCACTGAGCCTAGGTATGCCTGGTATGCATGGTTGGGTGCATGTGAATCGTGCTATCCAAGAATGTGATGTGCTCTTCAATATTGGTGGCCGCTTCGATGATCGTGTTACAGGCAAGGCCAGCACCTTTGCGCCCAATGCGAAGGTTATTCATGTCGATATCGATCCATCCGAGATCGGCAAGAATGTGAAGGTTACCATCCCAATCGTTGGTGATGCACGCCTTGTTTTGGCCGCACTGCTCGAAGAGATGCCCAGCCGCGAAGCATTGGCGGATCTGCATGGAAATTCCAGCGATTGGCTAGAGCATATTCGTGAGATGCAACACCAACACCAGCCGAAGCAACAGTATGCCAAGCGCGATATCTCGGTGAGTTTGCCACCAGTTGATGTGTACAATGCGTTAACCAAGATTGTCAATGAGCGTGGGAATTATCGCATCGTCACCGATGTTGGCCAGCATCAGATGTGGGCAGCACAGCTGCTCGACTGGTATCGCCCACGCACTCATATCACCTCTGGCGGCGCAGGCACAATGGGTTTTGCAGTTCCAGCCGCAATGGGCGTGGCGATTGCACATCCTGAAGATACCGTCTGGGCAATTTGTGGCGATGGTGGCTTCCAGATGACAAACCAGGAAATGGCGACTGTCATGCAAGAAGGCCTGAAGAATATCAAAATCGCCGTCATCAATAATGGTTACCTTGGTATGGTGCGCCAGTGGCAGGAACTCTTCGAGGGTAAGCGCTACAGTGGCACCCCACTCACTGGCCCGAACTTTGCTAAACTGGCCGAGGCCTATGGCTGGAAGGGCATCACGGTTGAGCATAG
>JANLSE010000483.1:0-2751 GCA_031362265.1 Roseiflexaceae bacterium | reverse complement strand
ATATGCTCCTCGTTAAATCCGAGTGCAATCAGCAGCTCGCCAATCAGCGCCTCGAAACGGTCAGGTGGCATCAGCATGAGCCTGCGATGAAGCTCATCTCGGGTCAGTTGGTTGATTTCAATAATGCGCTGACTGATCTCGCTTGGCTGGTTACCTGCCAGCGTGAACTGACCTTGATTGACTCGCTTGAATCGTGACTGCGGCAGCTTGACATCGACATAGAGCCGCGATCCCATTGTGGCCTCGGGCGTTCGCCGCCCTTTGGAATCAAGAAGCCCCGTTGCCAATGCTCGCTGCGTGATCTCCGTATAGTGCAGCGGCTTTCCAGCCTGCTTCAGCACTTCATAGGCGGCATCAAGGTAGTTCATAAATGTTCACAAAGCCTTTCAAGACATCGGCCTGTTGTATTTAACAAAATGCCCATTCATTTGCGGCATGTGTCCTCAAGCGATACTCGTGCCCATCACTGGCAAGCTTGAGCAGCGGAAGCATCAGGCTTTGGAATCCAGGAACCGTCATATGCGTCACTCCTGCCGTGTCAATACCTGTCTTCTGCCGTGTGTCTGTCCTACTCCACTCCTACCCCAAGGTCCTCAGCCACGGCGGCGAACTGTTCCAGCGCAGCCTGCAAATCCTGCACAATCTCGATAGCTAGCACGTCTGGGTCAGGCAGGTTGGCGCTATCTTCGAGGCTTGTGTCGCGCAGCCAGAAGATATCGAGGCTGACCTTATCGCGGGCAAGGAGCTCTTCGTAGGTGTAGGAGCGCCAGCGCCCTTCAGGGTTCTCTGCCGACCAGGTGGCCTTGCGGTCGTGGCGATTGGCGGGATTGAAGTTGGCGACAAACTCATCCAGATCAGGGCGCACCAGCGGGCGTTCCTTGAGGGTGAAGTTTTGATTGGTACGCAGATCATAAATCCACAGTGTCTTTGTCCAGGCGTGCTCACTGGCTGGCTTGCGGTCGAAGAACAGCACGTTGGCCTTGACTCCCTGGGCATAGAAGACGCCGGTTGGCAAGCGCAGCAGGGTATGCACATCGCATTCGTGGAGCAACTTGCGCCGAATCGTCTCACCAGCGCCGCCCTCGAAGAGCACATTATCAGGCACCACCACCGCTGCTCGGCCATGGATCGCCAGGATGGTCTTAATGTGCTGCACGAAGTTGAGCTGCTTGTTGGAGGTCGATGTCCAGAAGTCGTCACGCACCACGCTCTGGGCCTCACGGCGCGACTCGCCTTCCTCATTCACAAAGGTGACGCTGCTCTTCTTGCCAAAGGGGGGGTTGGTAAGCACTAGGTCGTAACGGTCGCCTGGATCGCTTAGCAAGCTGTCACCAACGCGAATGGGGCTGGTGGTGCCACCAATGCCAATCCCATGCAGGTACAGGTTCATCACACATAGTCGGGCCGTGTTGTCGACAATCTCATAGCCGTGCAGCGCATGATTGCGTAGGTGTTGCCACTGGTCACGGTCGAGTGGGCCATGGTCGCGCACCAATGTGTCGTGGGTAGCCAACAAGAAGCCACCGGTGCCACAGGCTGGGTCGCAGATGGTCTGGCCAGGCGCTGGGCGCATCACGTCAACTAGCGCCTGAATGAGTGGGCGCGGTGTGAAATACTGGCCTGCACCGCTCTTGGTGTCCTGGGCATTCTTCTCCAGCAGCCCTTCGTAGATTGCGCCCTTAATATCAATCCCAAGCGCCATCCAGGTCTCGCCATCGATCAGTTCGATCAGGCGGCGCAGCTTGGCGGGATCTTGAATGCGATTTTGGGCTTTACGAAAGATCACCGGAATCATGCCAGCACCCTTTCCCAGCTCTGCCAAGATGGTGCGGTAATGCACCTCCAGCACATCGCCATCAAGCCGCAGCAGGCTCTGCCAGCCATACTCGGCTGGAATGGAGCCAGAGCGACCACCGCGTTCTTGCTCGTCGGCCATTTTCAGGAAGAGCAGATAGGTAAGTTGCTCAACGTAGTCGCCATACGACATGCCATCGTCGCGTAGGACGTTGCAATAGTTCCAGAGCCGTTGGACGATGGTGGCGGAGGATGTGGTCATGGTTGATTCCTTGAACGCTTGCCAAGAGACGTAGCTACACGATAGACAATGATTGCCAAGAAAGCTGTCCAGCCAAAGATACCCCACGCGACATCTTGCGAGGTATTGAGGGATACAGGCATTGAAGAAGCAGTGAAGGACCTCGGAGCGGTAGCCTCAGATGCTAGCGTGGTGACTCTTTGTTGTAGTCGTAGCGCGCAGAACAGATTGATCGCCTCTAGCAACCGCAGCTCGAGGTACGCCTTCGCGCCATAGTAAAGGCCGCCTACTACCAGGCCGAGCAGGATCACTCCAGTCAGTAACACTCCACTCGGTGCATCCTGATTTGCCGTGTTCTGCCCGATAATGGTAAGGTACCAACTATACGCATCGTTGAGTCCCTTTGCCGTAGCATCTTGTGCCAATGTAAGCTGGAACAGTCCAACAAGCGCCAATATTGAGAACAACAGGCCAACCGTCTGCGTACGTACGTCGAGCCCGCTGTGCTTGTGATGCGCGACCAATGCCACACTTTCGATCCGCTCGCGCTCATACTGGGATGTCGCAATCCATTGCGCAGCGACCATCTCACCGATCAGCGTCTCGTAGGATGGGAACACGTCGCCTGCACGTCCGGCGCGTACCGAGGTCATGGCCAGAAAGAGAGCCTGTGGCATGGAACCAAGAATGACTGACACGACGACTGACGCGACGAC
>JANLSE010000422.1:0-6897 GCA_031362265.1 Roseiflexaceae bacterium | reverse complement strand
CACCGTTTCAATGCTCCAATGCTACACCCAGAGGGTACCCGGCTCCATCGCTTCAATGCTTTAGCGCTTCCCGCCAAGCCACCAATTCCTCAATCTTCTTATAATCCCATGGTGCGCCCATACCAATAATGATATGGCTGGCACCGGCCTCAACATAGGCATCGTATGAATCACCATCGCGTGGTGAGACACTTCGCTCGATTGTAGCAGGATCGCGACCAAGCTCACGGCACCAGTCGTTGAGGACACCATTCTTATGGGTAAATGTCTCCACTGGCCCGAAGCCATGCCAAATATCGGCATACTGTGCGGCCAATTTGAGGGTTACTTTCTCACCACCACCACCGATCAGAACTGGAATTTTACGTGTAGGCGGTGGGTTCAACTTGGTCCAACGCTCGTGGATGGCTGCTAGTGCCGATCGTAGTGCCCGTAGGCGACCAGGGCCATCACCAAACTCATACCCATATTCAGTATAATCACGCTCAAACCAACCTGCACCGATCCCAAGGATCAAGCGGCCATTGCTCATGTGATCTACCGTGCGGGCCATATCTGCAATCAGGTTTGGGTTGCGATAACTATTGCAAGTGACAAGGCAGCCCACCTCGACACGCTTGGTCAACATTGCCATTCCCGTTAGTGTCGTCCAACCCTCAAAATGTGGGCCATCGCGATCGGCATACAACGGGTAAAAATGATCCCAGTTCCAGATCGTATCGACGCCCAGTTCTTCGGCACGCTGGACGGCCTCAGCAAATGATGCCCATGTTGTTTGCTGCGGACGTAATTGCACTCCAACCCGAATCTTTGCCACGAAGACACTCCTTTACGTTTGCTCGGTGAACCCAAGAGAACAAGAGAACAAAGGAACAAGAGAACGCACGCAAACCTTTGGCGCTCTACGCTTTCTGCTTCATTGCTTATTGCAATGGTATTGTAGCACGAAAGGAAGTGAGTAATTGCCCACTCCCTCTGCGCTATTCACCATCTTGATCCACTATGGCCCACCTGTATTATCGCCTTACAGCCAGCGCCTTGTTCAGTGCCTCTTCTGCGCCACGCAGTGTTAGGTAGCTTGATTCAAGATAGGCACCAGCAGCGCGCATTGTTGCTGCGGCCTGATCGGTGTTACTAACCTTACCAGCATCCGTAAAACCAACGTGTGCTGCCAGCTTGGCCGCCGCCGCCCGCCATGCTGCCTGTGCTACAACCAATTTGGCGCGATAAGCGGCTAATGCCTCCTGAAGTGCTGTTGTGTTTTTACCCTCTGCCTTCGCACGCTGGATCATCTGCGAAATCTCGCCTGCCCGCCGCTCACTACGTCGCAGCATTTCATCTACAGAACGTAGCTGTTGTTTGCGTAGTTGATAATTCCGCTCAAGTTCAGCATTGCGTGTTTCCTGGGATGCTAGAGGGCTACGACCAGCAGCGGCAGTAACGCCAAATGAGCTGAATAACAATACGAACGTAAGCGCAACAGCAAACCAGCGTGTCCAGCGAATAATCGGTGCCATTGAGATTCCTCCTGATAGATTGCGACCGCAATTTGCAGCCATGGGTAGAATGATGAGGATGTGCGATATGATAGGTTTAATTGAATTTCACACGATAGTGTAGATTAGTATACTTTATATCGCTTTCTATCACTAACTAAATCATATTACTTTTCAATTACTCGCATTCATATCTTCATTAGTAGTGTACGTTGTAATCATTATCACCTCAATGGCAAGATAGTACTAAATCAATCACCTGTATTAGTTAAATCTAAATTAATGCAAAGTATATGCAAATCGGTACCTAAATCAGCCGCGAGAAGATCGTGTACACTAAACGAGAGATTATTGTAGTGGGGATCACTGGTTGAGAAGCAGAGATTCTGAGCTTCTGGCCTATGCTCTCTTGCTTTGGTTCAGTCACCAGGGATATGAAAGGTTTCGAATTGAGGCCATGCGTATACGTAATCTTATTATTTTAGCTAGTGCTCAGGCACTTGGTAATGCTGGTCTCTCACTCGTCATTCTACTGGGCGGGTTGATTGGGGCCAACCTTGCACCAAGCCCGACATTAGCAACACTTCCAACCTCGCTGCATATATTAGGCGTTGCATTAGCAACCGTTCCAGCCGCATTAGCAATGCAACGCTTTGGGCGCTTGCGTGGTTTTGTAGTGGCGGCAATCATGGCAGCATTTGCAGCGATCATGGCTGCTGACGCAATTATTCAGCACAATTTTGGCCTTCTGTGTCTTGCCATGCTGCTAATTGGTGTAAATGGAGCCTTTGTTCAACAGTATCGTTTTGCCGCCAGTGAGAGTGTGCCAACCAAGTATGCTGGCCGGGCAGTATCAGTTGTGTTGATTGGCGGTATTCTGTCTGGCCTTCTTGGCCCGCAGCTTGCCGAGCACGCCACCAGTATTATTGCATCATCGGCCTATGCTGGTGCTTTTATTGGTTTAGCGGTTTGCTATGGAATAACCGCAGCTTTACTTTCATACCTAACAGAGCCATTACCCTCAATGGGCGCTCAACTACCCGCCCGCCCATTACGCCAGATCGTGCAACAACCACTGCTTATTATTGCGGTGCTGGCAGGCGCAATTGGCTATGCGGTCATGGGCCTTATGATGACAGCAGCTCCGCTACAGATGGTACGAGTCAACAGCTTTACATTGCCAGATACAGCCTGGGTGATTGAAAGCCACTTCATTGCAATGTTCCTGCCATCACTCTTCACAAGTCTCCTGATTGATCGACTCGGGATTTTGCGCATGATGTTGGCTGGCATCATATGTCTTGTGATCTGCGCCATCATCGGGCTATTCAGCCAGCATCTACTACACTATTGGGCAACCATGCTGTTGCTCGGGCTTGGCTGGAATCTGCTCTTTGTCGGTGGGACGGTTTTGTTAGCACAGGTCTATCGGCCTTCTGAGCGCTTTAAAGTGCAGGCTGCCAACGATTTTGTGATCTTTGGTGTACAGGCCTGCGCTTCGCTATTAGCTGGATCACTTCTGTTCAGTGCTGGTTGGGTGGTACTGTGCCTCATCACTATTCCGCTGCTATTGGTGATGATCGGAACTCTTTGGGTAATGCGCCAGCACTTGACCCCGCTTGCATAAAACGCAAAGACGCAAAGATGCAAGGGCGCAAAAAGCTGCATGAGTTGCATCTTTGCGTCTTTGCGTCTTTGCGTTAAAAACAAACACCTGTGCCTTTGCGTTGAAAAAACGTCCTACTGGGTTGCGGCAATCGCATCGCCAACAATTGCCACAATCTGATCGATCTGCTCAGCGGTTGTGACAAGCGGTGGTGCAAGTACAATTGTGTCGCCGACAATCCGAGTGAAGAGGCCGCGTCGCGCCAGTTCGGCACCAACGCGCGCGCCAACCTGCCCAGCAGGGACAAACGGCTGCTTGGTATTCTTATCGGCGACAAGCTCAACAGCCGCCATCAGGCCCAAGCCGCGCACATCACCAACAGTGGACAACTCGTACAGTTCCTGTAGCCCACTCAGTAGCTGCTGGCCGCGTTCTGCCGCTCGTGAGACTAAGCCCTCACGCTCAATAATCGCAATATTGGCCAGCGCAACCGCACAGCTAGTTGGGTGGCCGGAATAGGTGTAGGCGTGCATCCAGCGATCGGCTGGTGGCTGGTTATGGATGGCTTCACGAATGCGATCCGAGATCCCAATACCACCAAGTGGAACATAGCCACTGGTGATACCTTTGGCAAACTGCACAATATCCGCATCAACGCCATAATGCTCCATGCCAAACCAGCGCCCGGTACGGCCAAAACCGGTGATAACTTCATCGGCAATCAGCAAGATATCATACTGATCACAGATCTGGCGAATACGTGCAAAATAATCATCCTGTGGCACAATCACCCCGCCCGCGCCCTGCACCGGTTCGGCAATAAATGCCGCAACAGTATCCGCCCCTTCACGCAGAATAGCTTCTTCCAGGAGATTTGCAGCAGCAACGCCAGGACTCACCGATGGATCTGGGTTTACAAAGCGATAAGGATAAGGCGATTCAATATGCAGGAAGCCCGGTACACGCGGCTCGAACATCGGCCAGAAGGCAGGCAACCCTGTCGCACTCATGGCTGCAAGCGTCACGCCGTGATACCCCTTCATACGCGAAATAACCTTCACTTTATCTGGTTTGCCCTGTGTTTTCCAGAAGAAGCGCGCGGTTTTGAATGAACTCTCGCTTGACTCAGCGCCGCCGCTGGTGAAGAAAAATGTATTAATCGTAGCTGGCATCAACTCACTCAAGCGCTCGGCAAGCTGAATGGTTGGCATGTTCGATGAGCCTGTGTAAGATGAGCAATAGGCTAACGTGCTCATCTGTTCACGAGCAGCATCTGCCAGTTCGTTCCGCCCATGGCCAACATTGACACACCACAGGCCACTCAGGCCATCAATAACGGTCACACCATCGGTGTCGGTAATCAGTGATCCCTCACCCTTGGCCCAGATTCGTGGCTGCTGATGGGCAACCGGATGGTACAACGGGTGTACCAAGTGGTCGAGATCGGATTGGATAAGCTCATTCGTAGTCGTCATAACTGCTCCTTTAAATGCCTGAATTACTCACCACAGAGGCACTGAGGCCGCACATGTTTGATTATCCTCTGTGGTGAAATCTTACATCCTAATCCAACTAGTGCGCTATTCCCAGCGCATGCATGCGCCGATGAATTGCGGCTGCGGCTTCCTGGAATGGTTTTTCGAGGAATGCCAGATGATCCGGCTCACCATGGTGATGCGTAACCATGTCGGGCGGATCAATCGCTGCTGTATTACGCATATAGGCCAAACTACCATCGATCAGCGTCAGCATATACTGCGCCGTCGCCGGATCGAACATGCTCCATGGCCCACCAACCGCAACATAGATTGGCGAGCTATGCGCGAACATCCCGCGCCCCCAGCAATCGCGGAAACTAGACATCTCATAATAACGCGGGCCACCACAGCGCACCGCAAGCCATGTATTCGCACTTATTCGCAGCTTGGTACGTACAGACAACTGCCGTGCGCCTTTGGTTTCTTCCGTGGAAGCAACCACCTGGCCGCCCTGAATAATCTCTAATGTGTGAATCGGGAAGATCGAATCGGCAACCGCCTCCACCTCAATCGTCCCGCCACCAGCCGGGAGGGTCAATGTGTCACCAATCGACATGCCTTCGACACTGAATCGCAGCATAGGCCCGGCACTCAAGAAGGTTCGGCCCGCCCGCAATGCCCGACACCAGGCATCATAGCTGAACTCCTCATCTGGAAGATGTGCGTATGTGCGATACAACCCCACCGGCACATCGCTGGACATCTTATCGGTACCACCCACTAACGGCAGTTGGTAGCCACAGTTGAGGTAACGGTAATATTCCTTATGCTTATATGCGCTGGCATCGATCATCTCTACCGCATCTACACGCCCAGTAGCTATTAGTGCGGCTGGCTCGCCATTCGGGTTGGGCAGGTGTGGCAGAACCACCGTGCCACCTTGGGCGCGGCAAGCATCGGCCCAGTGTGCCATTGTGATTTCGAGTGTGCCGCCGAGTTCAGCCTCATCTGGGCCATCACTGCGCCATGGCATCACCGGCTGCTTCAGGCCAAGGAGCGTCAGATGGCCAAGCAAGTGCTGGCGATTTTCCTGCGTTGTATAGACAATCGTGCGGCCACTATTCGAGAATGTTGCGCCAAGTGCATCTTCGCTATTGGTGAATAAATGCCCCCATTGTGATTGGAGCAAATTAACGATATTCAGATCCTCGGCCTGCGCTTCGCGGTGCGCACCATTTGCGCCAAGGAAATGGACGTGTGTGTCGCCACTATACCAGCGCTTGGCGCTCATGTCGGTCCAGCGTTTGAGGCGTAGATTCAGCTCTTGTTGCCCTGGCGCGATCTGCACCTTAGCACGCAGCGGCTCATACTCAAAGCCACGTGCCACATCCACAATCACTTCACCACGCGGCAACCAACCTTGGCATGTGCCATCAATATAGGCATAGCTTACCTGACCAAGCCGTAGATCGCCGCCAATATCAATATGCCATGTGTCCATATTGGCATTCACATGATCATGGTGTCCATGTGGTTGGTAAGGAATGCCCTCTGGTGAACGGAAATGCACGCGGCAGGCAACTGGCTGCCCGGTCGCATCATCGACAACGGTGACACGCACCCAGTTGCGCCCCCGATCGATCATCTCGATCCGCGCTCGTGGGGTTTCGATCTTCCCCTGCTGCTGCAATTCGCCCCACGAAACCTCAGCAAGCGTCTCTTCCGCGCTGCGAAAGGTAATCGTGGCCGAAGGGATGGCGGCGATCTCGGTATAGGCTGGGCTACTCCGCTCATTCTGATTTTCGCCAAAACCACGAAATGGATCGGCAATAAAGGCATCACTTGGTTGTTCCGGCAGCGCATATGGGAAGGTTGCCACACCTCGATCAACAGCGACACTGAGATCGAATGGTCGTACCGTATCGGTTGGCTGTGTGAGTGTTAGTTTCACCGGGCGCTTGGGCATGCGGCGTAGCGGTTGCTCATCGACATGGCCAAGTGTGATTGCGGCAACTATCACCTGACGACCAGCCGATTCAAGCGTGATTGACTCAATTTGCCGTTCTGGCAGCGGGTTCAGCCAATCCCATAGATAGAAATGTTTCGGCCAGCCCAGTTCGGCCTCAGCCTGGCGTTGACCTGCCGACCCCCAGGGGCCACGCTTACGATCTGGCAGCGAATCCGGCTGATCAGGAACTGCCAAAAATGGGAAGGCACTCCACCACATAGGAATCGCGCCGATCTCAAATCGTTCACGAATGGGGATTCGTACCCGCTCGCCATCAGCATAATTTACTTCGTAATGCGCCACCACACT